>DAOUZD010000147.1 GCA_030665795.1 Dehalococcoides sp. | reverse complement strand
AGAATATTGTCCCCAGCTTTAAGGTCTTTCACAGTCTCATCAGTTAAGGGGAGCGGAACTTTTTTAACCATTATCATCCTCCGAGCTAGACTTCAAACTCTCAATTACCCGGCTCAAGCGGGAGATTCAGTTTATTTACTTCCTTTCACGGTGAACTCAGGGAAAGGGATTTTGGGCTTGGTTTCGGCAGGGGGTGAAACCAGCGAGGCAGGCAGCGGTTTTTTCCCCAGTCCCAGAGCTTGGAATACCAGCCGCCTCTTAAGTAACTGAATAGCTAGAGCTGGGTCCAGTCCCTTGGGGCAGGCTTCTGAGCAGGCGCCGGCAAGATGACAGTGCCATACCCCGTGGTCAGTGTCCACCACCGGGAATCTTTCCTGCTGACCTTCATCCCGAGTGTCAGCGCAGTAGCGGTAGCACTGAGCCAAGGCTTGGGGACCAAGGAAAAGCTTATCGCTGGCTGCGGTTGGGCACGCCGAAACACATATCCCACATTTTATGCAGTAGGTAAACTGCAGGAAACTCTCTAATGCTTTGGGTGTCTGGGCGAATTCAGCGGTTGGGTTCTCTATTTCTTCTGTATCATGACGGAGGATGTAAGGCTTTATTGATTTGTGGTTATTGAACAGAGGAGTCAGGTCAGTTACCAGGTCTTTGATAATAGACAGGTTGGGCAAAGGTTTGACGGTTAGCGTGTCGGAGTTAAACTCGTCTATCTGTGTGTGGCAGGCAAGGTGAGGGTAGTTGTTGACCAGCATGCCACAGGAGCCACAAATTCCCATGCGGCACGAGGTGCGAAAAGCAAGGGTGCTGTCCAGATTTTCTTTTATATAAATAAGGCCATCGAGAACGGTCGTGCCTCGCCGAGATGGCACGGTGAACTCCTGAAAATGAAGGGCGCTACCCTGTTCCGGGTCATATCTCTGAATTCTGAATGTTACCCGTTTGGCGCTGTCTTCGGTCATAATACCTCCCAGCTGGATAACAGGACTACTGGGACATAAGCACCCCAGATAAAGGCGATGATGCCAAAAATTATGATAACCCAGGTAACGATGCGCTCAGTTTTGACCGAGGGGGTTACTTCTAATATGATGCCTCGTAGCCCGTATAGAGCGTGATAGAGAACAACCGCCAACAGAGCAATGTAAAGGGCTGCCCATATGCCCTGGCTAGCGCGACCTATCATTGACCCCCAGGAGGTTGGCTCGGTGGCATCAACCCCGAAGAAGCCAAGGATAGCATCAAGGTGTAATATTACCATATGTATGCCTAATAAGACGGCTATCACTACGCCGGTAAACATGCGCAGAAGGTGTAAGCGCGTAGCCCGCATCACCAACCTCCTACAAGGAAGTCAAAAAGGAAAACCAGGGCAAGGATGACGATAACGGCTACCATAGCAAACGTCCAGGGACGCCTTTTGCGGAGGGCATCCTTATATGGATAGATTGGCGGGGTAGGCTTCCCCAGGGCAAAGCCTAATTGCTGTAAGATGAGGCGCAAGCCATTTAAGGCATGGTAGACAAAGGCAACCGCAACCAGGTATTCGCCAACTTTGAACCAAGGGTTAGTAAGAAGTGCCATTAGAGCTTCCCAGACATCTTGACCTTGAATGCGGAAAAAGGTGGTCATGGTCAGATGAATTAGCAGGAAGAGTAAGATTCCTAAGCCAGTTACTCGATGGAGAAGGTAAAGATAACGTTCCAGTTTGTAATTACCGGCCCATACCCAGCCACCAGCCCCTAAGTAATTCTGTCGAGGCTGTATTTGCTTCATAGTTAATCCCTAATATTTCCTCTCTACTGGCTGCCACATAGTAACGGCTACTGGAATATACTCAAGCCGTGGCCCCGTGGGCGTGTAGTGTGCCAGGGTATGCCTGAGCCAGTTGGCATCATCCCGCTGGGGAAAGTCACGTCGGGAATGAGCCCCGCGGGACTCAGTGCGGGCTAGAGCCCCAGCGACAATAACCTCAGCTAGGTCAAGGAGGTTATCAACTTCCAGGGCGCTGAGCAGGTCAGTATTATATATTCGTCCGCGGTCTCTGACCTGAACATCAGGCAGACGCTGCTTCAATTCCCTTATCTTATTGAGAGCCGCTTCCAGCCCTGAACCAGTGCGGAAAACAGCTACCCCACTGTCCATGGTTTTCTGTAGCTCCCGACGCAGGATATAGGCGCTCTCCTCAGCGTCAGCATTAAACCTGCGGAAAACTCGAGCTTCTTCATCTTTCAAGGTTGTTTCTCGGGGTAACGGGGAAAGTGTTTTCTGTTTTGAGGCATACTGGGCTGCCTTATCGCCACTGATTTTACCCCAGACGAGACATTCAGCCGTTGAGTTACAGCCGAGGCGGTTGGCACCATGAAGAGATGCGCAGGCCGCCTCTCCGGCTGCCCAGATGCCTTCTACTGTAGTAGCTCCATCTATATTGATATGGATGCCGCCCATAAAATAGTGAGCCGCCGGCCGAATAGGGATTAGCTCATAAATGGGGTCAATGAAATTGAACCTTATGGCAACCTCTCGAATCATAGGTAGCCGTTCGTTAATCTTATCGGCACCAAGATGGCGCAGGTCAATGTGTAAATAGTCAAGGCCATCAGGTCCGGGAAATCCCCGGCCTTCTTCGATTTCAGTTATCTCAGAGCGGGAGACGATATCCCGGGGGGCTAACTCCATCTTAGCTGGAGCATATTTTCCCATAAACCTTTCGCCCTGGCTGTTAAGCAAGTAGCCGCCTTCGCCCCGGGCGGCTTCGGTAATCAGGATACCAGAAGGAACTAGGCCAGTAGGATGAAACTGGACAAACTCCAGGTCTTTGATAGGTAGCCCAACTCGGTAAGCCATGGCTAGACCATCGCCAGTGGCAGTGAGAGAATAGGTGGTGAAACCGAACATGCGGCAGGCACCGCCGGTAGCAATAATTAGAGCTTTACCCTGAATAAGGAAGAACCCACCGCTGGCCAGGTCCCAGACAGTTACCCCACAGAATACGTTGTCTTTTATCAGGATGGAGGTAACATAACATTCGTCATATCGGCTGACATTGGCATATTTTTGCAGAGTATCATAAAGGGCGTGCATTTCAAAGAAGCCGGTTTTATCGGCAGCGAAAACAGCCCGATTGAAGCTATGGCCGCCAAATGGCCGCTGGGCAATCCGTCCATCAGGGCAACGCGACCAGGGAATTCCCCAGTGCTCCAAAAGCAGGATTTCTTTAGGTATTTCTTCAACGAAGCGCATGACTATATCCTGGTCACAGAGAAAATCAGCGCCTCTAGTGGTGTCCCAGGCGTGAAGCTCAAAGCTGTCTCCCTCCTCTGGTTGCATGA
>DAOUZD010000122.1 GCA_030665795.1 Dehalococcoides sp. | reverse complement strand
CAAGCAGATTATCTGAGATGATTGAGATATCCTGCTCTAGCCAATCCTCTATACGCTCTTCCAGACCTAGCTTACCTTTTTTAATTTCTTTTAGGGTTTTTCCGTCTAGGATTTTCCATATTCTAACTTCTTGTGGCATACTCATACCTCGTGTATTTCAGTAATTGACACTTTAATGCGCTAACTCATCTTTGTCAAGAGCCTACTAAATCATCAGTGCATTCATCAAGGGCAGTTTAAGAGGGGCGAAGCCCCTCTCCTTATCTATCTTCCCCCTCTCCTTTGAAGGAGAGGGGGATAAAGGGGGTGAGGTAGACAAAAACCCTGATAGGATAGAGTTGATAAACAATTGACACAGTAGTAAAATATCATTGCAAGGCCATAAGCTTGCGCAAAGCGAGGTGATAGATATGGAAACCGGGACGTGGAAGGTTAAGACTGGACATGCTCAGATGCTCAAGGGTGGGGTGATTATGGATGTGGTTAATGCCGAGCATGCCAAGATTGCCGAGGAGGCTGGGGCCTGTGCCGTGATGGCGTTGGAGAGGGTTCCCGCCGATATTCGAGCTGCCGGCGGTGTCGCCCGGATGGCTGACCCAACGGTAATTGAAGCTATTATGAAAACAGTTTCGATACCGGTGATGGCGAAGTGCCGCATCGGACACTTCGTCGAGGCTCAGGCACTGGAAGCCCTCGGTGTCGATTACGTCGATGAATCTGAAGTGCTTACCCCGGCTGATGAAAGCCATCATATCTGGAAGCATGATTTTAAGGTCCCCTTTGTCTGTGGCTGCCGCAACCTGGGCGAAGCCCTGCGCCGCATTGGTGAGGGAGCCGCCATGATTAGAACCAAGGGTGAAGCTGGCACCGGCAATATCGTTGAGGCGGTCAGGCATATGCGGGCGGTAATGGACGGCATCCGTGAACTGGTAAAGACGCCGCAAGAGGAACTGATGGCCAAAGCCAAAGAGATAGGAGCGCCTTTTGAGTTGGTCTCCGAGATACATAAAACCGGAAAACTGCCGGTGGTCAACTTTGCCGCCGGTGGTGTGGCGACCCCGGCTGATGCCGCCCTGATGATGCAACTGGGTGCCGATGGCGTCTTTGTTGGGTCCGGTATATTTAAGTCCTCAAATCCGCCAGTAGTAGCACAGGCGATTGTCAAAGCGACCACCCATTACCAAGACCCGACCATCATTGCCGAGGTCTCCAAAAACCTGGGCGAAGCCATGCCCGGGTTGGACATAAAGCAAATCCCGACCGAGGAATTGTTAGCACCGAGAGGATGGTAGTATGAAAATCGGCGTCCTTGCCTCGCAAGGAGCCTTTGCCGAGCACATCGCTAAATTGCGCCAACTGGAAGTTGAGGCCGTGCCCGTCCGCCTGCCCGAGGAACTTGAGGGGTTGGACGGGCTTATTATTCCCGGCGGAGAGAGTACCTCCATTGGCCGCTTGATGCGGGATTACCAGCTGACGGAGGAAATAAAAGACCGGGCTAAGAATGGTCTACCCGTATTTGGTACCTGTGCCGGCATGATACTCTTGGCTAAGAAGGCTTCAGATGTTTATCCGGAACCCCTGGGATTAATGGATATCACCGTCAGGCGCAATGCCTTCGGCCGGCAGAGAGAAAGCTTTGAGACCGAACTCTCGGTACCAGCGCTGGGAGAGACTCCCTTTCCCGGTGTCTTCATTCGCGCTCCGTCAATTGAGCAGGCGAATGGCCAGGTGGAGATACTGGCCAGGTTAGCCGACGGCACTATGGTTGCTGCCCGGCAGGGGAAATTGCTGGCTTTGGCTTTTCATCCTGAGTTGACTGATGACTTGAGGTTGCACCAGTATTTTCTGGATATTGTTGCCGGACGCCAATAAGGGGATTCAGGAGGGGTCTTTGCAAAAAGTAATTACCGATGACCTTGAGGCGCTGCTCGACATTTTGCCGCCCCACATTCGCCAGCCATTGTGCCAGCAAAAAGACCTCAGTGAACTGCTGGAAGTTGTTCTGGACCTGGGCCGTACCCCCGAAGCTCGCTTTCCCCAGCGGGAATTAACTCTTAACCCCAAAGAAGTCGAAGAGACGGATATTGATTACGTCGTTTCCCGTATCGGTAGCTTTGGTGATGACAATCGGGCCGGGATTGAGCGCACTTTGCATCGTATCTCGGCCATTCGCAATCGGAAGGGTCGCATTGTCGGGCTTACCTGTCGGGTGGGCCGGGCCGTCTTTGGCACGATAAAGGTTATTGAAGACCTGATTGAGTCAGGCGAAAGCGTCATGCTGTTAGGTCGTCCCGGGGTAGGCAAGACGACGATGCTGCGTGAGGTAGCCCGCGTGCTGGCTGATGACCTCAATAAACGGGTTATCATTGTCGATACCTCAAATGAAATTGCTGGCGATGGTGATATTCCCCACCCGGCGATTGGCCATGCGCGGCGGATGCAGGTAGTCACCCCCACTTTGCAGCACGCGGTAATGATTGAAGCCGTGGAAAACCACATGCCGGAAGTGATTGTCATTGACGAGATTGGCACCGAGCTTGAAGCTCAAGCCGCGCGCACGATTGCCGAGCGGGGGGTTCAGCTTGTCGGCACCGCTCACGGTAACACGCTGGAAAACCTGATGATGAACCCGACGCTGGCGGACTTGGTTGGTGGGATTCAATCGGTAACCCTGGGCGATGAAGAGGCAAGGCGGAGGGGTACCCAGAAGTCGATACTGGAACGTATGTCGCCACCGACTTTTGATATTGTGGTTGAAATTCAGGAATGGGATAAAGTCGCCATTCACCCTGACGTTGGCGAAGCGGTGGATGCTATCCTGCGCGGACAACCTACTGCCATCGAGACTCGCTGGCGGGATGAGACCGGAGAGGTCAGAGTCGAAAAGCCGGTGGCGGCTGTGAAAAAGGCTAAAGCTAAGCCGCTGGCTGGTGGCGACCAGCACCGACTTTACCTTTTTGGCGTCAATCGGGCGAGGCTGGAGCAGATGGTCAAAGAGTTGAACTTGAGCCTCGACATCGTGGACAACCTGAAAGAGGCCAGCATGTTTGTCACCTCCAAAAATTACTACCGTCGCAAGCCACAAAAGGTCAGGGATGCGGAAACCTCAAATTTACCCATCTATGTCCTGAAAAGTAATACCCCGCCCCAGATCAGACAGATGCTGCATAATATCTATCCAATGGTTAGCTTGGATAAGCGAGACTCCTTTAAGACTGCACTTGATGAAGCGGAAACAGCGGTGGAGCAGGTGAAAAGTGGACAGGAAACAGTTGAACTCAGTCCGCAGAGTGCTTATATCCGCCGCCTGCAGCACTTGATAGCGGAAAGAAACGCCGTGTCTTCACAAAGCACGGGAAAAGACCCCAACCGAAGGGTCAGGATTTATAAGTCGGAGTGAGTTTTTATGAACGGCGAAGTCTTTAGTTTTACACCAGAGCAAAAAGCTAACCTTGAAAAGTGGCGAGCTTTTCTTGATACTGAGCAAGCACGTGAGTGGGCTACAGAGGAAAAAGAAGCTGTAGAAGCACTCCAAACCATACTTAAGCAGGCAGGGTTTAGAGAGGGGAATGACTTATCGGAAGAGCAATTAGATGATGTTTTTCGCAAGATGAAGATGCTTATTAACAACATGGCTTTAGCTAGGAATCTTTATGATAACAATGGGCTTGCTAATTTTAACTCCAGACTAAGAAGGCTATTTTCCAGAAGCGAACCCCTTGCCGAGCGAATAAATCAATTTATCGAGCTTAACGGAGTTGCCAAACTTACTGTATCGCAATTCCTCTGTGCTTTTAGTCCCACTAAATACCCTGAAGTCGGATGGGCAACTCTTTATGTCCTCGACCTTGACTCAGTTCAACTAGATAACGCCTACAGGCA
>DAOUZD010000095.1 GCA_030665795.1 Dehalococcoides sp. | reverse complement strand
ACCTTTACCGTAAGCCATATATTTACCCTCCTTTTAGGCATAGTTACCTCAAGTTCGGCACGTCTTAGCTTTGCCCTGATGCGAGCCAGAAGTTCCTGTGTGTGGAACGGCTTCCTCACATAGTCATCGGCACCAAGAGCTAGAGTATCGCGTGCAGTGGTTACTTCACGGTTTGCGGTAAGCATGATTACGGGGATGTTGGAGCGCTGTCGTATGAGGTCGAGAACCTGAAAGCCGTTAAGCCCGGGCATCATAATGTCCAGGATAACCAGGTCTGGCTTATGCTCTTCCAGTAGAGCTAGAGCTGACCTGCCGTCAGCGGCTACGACTACACTATACCCTTCCGGCTCAAGGGTACGTTTGAGCAACCTCAGTATCACCTGCTCATCATCTACCACCATTATGCACGTGTGTTTCTTCATCATTTATCTCCTTTTTATTTAGCCAATCGTAATGTCTGCAAAGATTACTTTTTCAATCTCAGTCTAGCTGTGCTGCAAAGACAACCTCGCCTGTTTGAGGCTCGATATAGTATGCATCATTACCAACTACAGCTAGGTTGATTGCATGAAGAGTATCGGGCGGCATTTTACCTCTTTCGAAAAGGCTGTTGTATTTACTAGACTCTATAATCTGAAAGGACATCACATATCCATCCGCCAGCGCCTTATACTGCAACTCTAATGCATAATCATCGCAATCTACGATAGTGTCGGCGGATTGAAAACGGACTGTAGTTACATTTCCCCGATCTTCCAGCCACTGCTCTAGTTCCTCAAGGTTACTGAAATTTCGCAGCTCTATGGGTATCTTTTTGATGCTCTCGACATACTCGACGACAGTCACAGGTTTCTCAACATATTGGACTGTGTGGGTTTCGACAAGTTGAGTTTCAACCGTAGGTTTGAAGCTTGTATCAAGGTTTGTATTGGTGTTTGTAGTGGTTTGCGGGGCAGAGGTAGCTTGACCAATGACGATACCAGTAGAGAAAAGTATAGCCAATATTACAATCGCAACTAGGGCCTTGATAGCCATAACCGTCTTATTATTCCGTTTGTTTCTCATCCTAATTTGCCTCCTTTGTTTTTCTTTCTGCTTTCAGCATAAATCCAGGATGCGAAACAACGGCTAAATATTTATGGGGGATTTCTAAACATTTTCTGAACGTTTTTCGGACAATAAAAAAAGGCACCCAAAAAGGGTACCTTTACTCTTAACTTTGCTTGCTATTAGATTTTTGCGCTACGCCAGAGTTTTGAATTGGTAACCGACACCCGACACAGCCATAATATACCTGGGGTTTGCCGGGTCAGGCTCGAGCTTGGCTCGCAGACGACGGACGAAAACATGCAGATACTCTCTTTCCTCCCTATATTCGGGACCCCATATCTTATTCAAGAGGTAAGTATGGGTAAGTAGCTTTCCCGCATTAAGTACTAATTCCTGCAGGAGACTGTATTCCGTTGGTGTCAATTTGACCTCATTATCGGCAACGGTCACCTTCCTCTGAGCGAAGCTAATCTTGATGTCACCGCAGGCAAAAGAGGGCTGGGTGGGTATAGTGGTGGCTGCCCCGGTACGGCGAAGTACTGCCCTGACCCGTGCTATTAATTCACTGGCACCAAACGGCTTGGTGATATAGTCATCGGCACCAAGGTTAAGGCACTTCACCTTGTCACTTACATCACCACGGGCACTGAGCATGATGATTGGAGTTTGCGTCCATTCACGAAGCCGCCGACAAATCTCGAAGCCGTCCATTTTGGGCATCATTATATCCAGAATCACCAGGTCAGGCAGCTCCATTTCAAAGGTCTGGAGAGCTTCAGTACCGTCCATCGCCGCCAGCATTTCGTAACCATTAGCTTCAAGGTTGGCGCGCAGGAATTTTATTATGCTGAGCTCATCATCTACTACTAGGATGCGTGTTTTACTCATTGTATTACTTCTAGGGCAAGACCTGTCTATCGTTTTGAACTCTTACCACCATCCACAGAAGCCCTAGCCCGCCTCCACTTATGACCTTCTCAGGATTCTGAGCAGGGCATCCCTAAATTCTTCAACAGAGGATATTGGTTCCTGCAATTCTTTGGGGAGCTTCGAGAGTAATTCCTTGCCGCCTCCTGCTTGTTTGCCAGCTAACTCATGAATCAGCTTGTTCTCCCGGGCTAGACTTTTAAGTAGCTCGGTAAACTGTTCCTGCATTAGTTGTGTCTTTTCGGTAATGCTTTTCTGCAGTTCAAGGTAGCGGTGCTTCTCCTTTAACTGGCGCTCCCGTCTCTCTATAGCCCTTAGCACTTTCTGTAGCACGTCATCTCGGTCAAAAGGCTTGGTGATGTAGTCATAAGCTCCCATCTTCATAGCCTCAATGGCAGTGTCCATGCCGACAACAGAGGTTACCATAATCACACAAGTGTCAGGCGATTCAGCGGTTAGTTTAATCAGTACTTCCATCCCGGACATACCCGGCATTTTAATATCCATAAGCACTACCTCAGCCTCTCCCAGCGACACCTTATACAACGCCTCTTGGCCATTAGTCGCTGTGGTCACCTGATAGCCTGCCCCTTCCAGTATCCGCTGAAGGAGGTCCCGTACCGCCTCCTCGTCATCAACAACCAGTACCCTCACTTGTTCTTCTGTCATTATTCTACCTCCTCCAAGGTTTCTCTCATTATAGCTTTTAACTCATCAGGAGCAAATGGTTTGGGCAAAAATGGTCTGCCGGCTTGCTCCAGAAAACTCTGAGTATCTCCAGCTACCACATCTCCGGTAGTGAATACCACCCCGTCTATTAACTTTGGATGTTTCTCCCGTATACATTGATAGAGTTCCTTACCATTCATGACCGGGGTCCTGATGTCAATGAGGCAAAGGTCATAGTCTTTTTTCCCTAACATATCCTTAGCAATCTCTCCGTTGACAGCAATATCCACTTCAAGTCCTTCACTGGTAAGGACTCTCCGACAAACGTCGCAAATTGCTGGTTCGTCTTCAACCACCAGGATTCTCTTGGCACCAGCACTAATGTTTTTCATTTCACTGCTCCTTCCCTATCACTACTGGCTGATAGGTAGCTCCGCGACAAAGGTAGCCCCTTTGCCTAACTCGCTTTCAGCATATATCCTGCCGCCATGCCCGATTATTATTCCGTGACAGATGCTTAGTCCCAGCCCGGTGCCTTTACCAACTTCCTTGGTGGTGAAGAATGGGTCAAACACATGCCCCAGATTCTCTTCAGCAATCCCCGGTCCATCATCAGCAAAGGAAGCTCGGATAATATCCCCTATCCTTTCGGTAGTGATAGTAAGGGTGCCTCTCCCGTGCGCCTCGGTCATAAAATGCTCGGCATTGATAATAATGTTTAGAAAGACCTGCTGCAGGTCAAAGGTGTTAGCCATGATTTCGGGCAGGTCAGGGGCAAACTGAGTATTGACCTGGATGTTGTTTAGCTTCTGCTCGTAGGCGCGCAGTTCCAATGCCGCTTGTATCGCCTTGTTCATATCAGTTGACTGCTTTTCTTTGGGATGCTTTCGGGCAAAGGTGAGGAGATTCTTTACTATCCTGGCAGTACGCTGAGCTTCTCTATTGATGACTTTCAGGTCTTCTTTGACATCGTCAGGGAGGTCTTTTTTGCCTGACAGCAGGTCGGAAAAACCAATAACACTGGTTAATGGATTGTTTAGCTCATGGGCAATGCCCGACGTCAACTCGCCAAGAGAAGCCAGCCGGTCGGTAACAATGAGTTGCTCCTCCATTCTCTTGCGCTCGGTGATGTCAACCCAGCTTGCAATGTAATACCTGGGCTCTCCATTTTGTATTACCGTTGTAGCGGTTATCTGAACCCAGAATCGCTCCCCATTCTTCTTTTGAAAAAGCTCTTCACGCCCTTTTATCCCCTTGCGCATAGCTTCCTCAAAGTCCGTTCTGGTTTTCGGCAAAGTTTCTCCCATCCACCAGGGATATGGAATCTTCCTGCTAATAATCTCCGCTGAAGAAAAACCACTTAGCTTTTCCAGTGCTGGATTCACATACTTTATTGAAGTATCTGGATTAGCAACTAGCATTGGATTTGGTGAATTACTCAGCAGGCTGGAACTAAATTCCTCGCTCTGTCGTAGTGCCTCCTCCGCTCGCTTGCGTTCGGTGGTGTCTCTGATATAAGAGACGTTGGCAGGTTTCCCATGGTATGTGGTACGGGCACCAGTAAGCTCAATGGGAACCTCAGTGCCATCCTTTCTGATAATAGTCAGCTCAAAAAGTCCCGGGATAGCTCCACCACTCATCTTGCTCCGATGTCTTTGTAGAGAAGCCTCACGGTGTTTGGGATGGATGAGGTCGAAAAACGACATACCGAGCAGTTCCTCCCTGGAGTAGCCGGTGATGCGAGGCCACTCGTCGTTAACGAAGACGTGGATCCCTTCTCCCTGCTCAGTATCCCACGCCATGGTAACAGCTTCCCCAGCCTTGGCACCCAGATCCACGAGAGCACGATATCCCTCCTCTGACTCTCGCAGCGTCTCCTCCGCCCGCTTGCGCTCGGTGATGTCCTGATATATTACCTGAAATTGTGTTTCACCGTCCCATATTACCTCTTTACGAGATACTGACAGATGTCTAATCTCCCCATCTTTACGCACAATACCCATTTCATAATTAAACGGGACAGGCTTCCCCAGCTTTCTCTTTTCTT
>DAOUZD010000003.1 GCA_030665795.1 Dehalococcoides sp. | reverse complement strand
AGAAATACCTCGTAGCCAGGCCCAACCTTTGACTGAAGAGCAATACTACCATTTTCAACTTATTGGGCTGGAGGTATGGACAACCGAGGGGGAACTACTGGGAAATCTCACCGAAATCCTGACCACCGAAAGTAATGATATCTATATCGTCCGCAATGCCAAAGGAGAAACCCTTATTCCCGCCATTGAGGATGTGGTTAAATCGATTGACCTTGATAAAAGACGTGTGGTTATCGAGCCGATTGAGGGACTGATAAACTTAAACCAAAAAGCCACTAATTAGCTTAGTGGCTGCTTATTCAGACTCCTGATTTTCTTCTTCTCTTCACCATCGTCGCTACCTTGAGACGGGCCAGTGAGCGAAGAAGGGCTGCTTCGGCCCGAGCTTCATCTGTTCCCGGGACACGCCCTTCCGCCAGCCGCTCTTGAGCCCGACGCTTGGCCGTCTCTGCCCGAGCCACATCAATTTCCTCAGCTCTCTCCGCAGCATCAGCCAAGACCACCACCCGGTCCGGTCTGACTTCAAGAAAGCCGCCTGAAATAGCCATGGAGAATTCCTCCCCGCCCTTCTTTACCCGCAGTTCACCTGCCTGTAATGCCGTCATCAGAGGGGTATGGTGTGGTAAAATGCCCAGTTGACCTTCGATACCGGGAGCAATAACCATATCCACCTCTTCAGAATAAACCGCTCGCTCCGCGGTAACAATATCAAGTCTGATACCAGGCATTAGCTATGCCTCCTGCTTCCCAGTTGCCTCTGCCGACTCATCTTCAGCCCCCAACTGCTTAGCCTGCTCTGCCACCTCATCTATGGTACCCACCATATAAAAGGCTTGCTCCGGCAGGTCATCATATTTACCTTCCAGAATCTCCTTAAAACCGCGCACCGTTTCTTTCACCGGCACATACTTCCCCTTTCTACCGGTAAAAATCTCGGTGACAAACATTGGTTGCGATAAAAATCTCTGGATACGGCGAGCCCGATTCACGGTAAGTTTATCTTCCTCGCTAAGTTCCTCGATGCCCAAGATAGCGATAATATCCTGTAGTTCCTTGTAACGCTGCAGTACCCGCTGCACTTCGCGAGCTACCCGATAGTGCTCTTCGCCAACAACATTGGGGATAAGGATGCGGGAGGTTGAAGTCAGAGGGTCAACCGCCGGATACAACCCCTGCTCGGCAATAGACCTTTCCAAGGCAATAACGGCATCAAGGTGGCCAAAAGTAGCCACTACTCCAGGGTCAGTGTAATCATCAGCGGGAACATAGATAGCTTGAAAAGAGGTAATCGAGCCTTGTTTGGTAGAGGTAATCCTCTCTTCTAATTCGCCCACCTCTGTAGCCAGGGTAGGCTGATAGCCCACTGCTGAGGGCATACGTCCTAATAAGGCAGATACCTCCATACCAGCGAGAGTATAGCGATAGATATTATCAATAAACAGTAAAACATCCTGATGTTCGGCATCACGAAAGTATTCCGCCATCGTCAGCCCGGTCAGCCCGACACGGAGGCGAACGCCGGGAGGTTCATTCATCTGGCCAAAGACCATAACTGTCTTGTCAATTACTCCTGACTCTTTCATTTCATTCCAGAGGTCATTGCCTTCACGAGACCTCTCGCCAATACCGGTACAGACGGAAAAACCACCGTGCACGGTGGCAATATTGCGAATAAGCTCCATAATGATAACCGTCTTACCGACGCCGGCACCACCATAGGCACCTACCTTACCCCCTTTGGCAAACGGAGTAATCAGGTCAATAACTTTAAGTCCTGTCTCCAGCATCTGGGTGGTTGTCTCCTGTTCCTCGAATGAGGGTGGCGTCCGATGGATTGGCCAGTGCTCTTTAGCTTTAACTGGACCAAGATTATCTAAAGGTTCTCCCATAACATCAAACAAGCGTCCCAGAGTGGCTTTGCCTACCGGTACCGTGAGCGCTGCCCCGGTATCAATCGCTTCAGCACCTCTCTCCAGCCCGTCGGTAGGCGACAGCGCCAGACAGCGAACCCAGTTATTCCCCATGTGCGCCTGAACCTCAAGCACAAGCTTGCCACCACTGGTGGTAATCTCAATCGCATTGTAAAGCGCCGGCAACTCCTCAGGTGTAAACTCGACATCAACCACTGTCCCGATTACCTGAGTTACTTTGCCTTTAGCCATAATAACCTCCGTCGCTAGGCCAGAGCTTCAACGCCACCGGCAATATCGAGAAGCTCTCGAGTAATTGATTCCTGACGAGCTTGGTAATAAAACAAAGTTAAATCACCAATGAGCTCATTAGCATTATCAGTAGCATTTCTCATGGCGACCATTCTGGCTGATTGCTCGCTGGCAATGGATTCCAGAATAGCATGGTAAACCTGCATCTCAACAAATCGGGGTAAAAGCGCGTCCAACACCACATCCGGACCCGGTTCATAGATATAGTCTACATTCTGCACCCCGGGTATGCTGGCTGGTCTAACCGGAAGTAGCTGCTGCAAAACTGGCCGCTGAACCATTGTGGAAACAAATTGAGCATAGGCTAAATAGACTAAATCAACGGCACCCTTACTGTAGTCATCAATAATAATGTGAGATATAGGCAGGGTATCCAGTAAGCTGGGTCGGTCACCAAGCTGAGTAAACTCAGCAATGATATCACGACGGTATCGCCGCATAAAATCCAGCCCTTTACGACCAACCGTAATCAAGCTAACCGGCACCGTCTGCTCCAGGATAAAACCTGCCGTCAGGCGGTTGAGATTAGTATTAAGTCCACCACACAAACCACGGTCAGTAGTGATATGCACAATAGTTATCTTAGCCACCGGTCTTCGCTGCAATAAGGGGTGCAATGCACCACCCGTCTCGGGTAAAGCTGCCAGGTCAGCGATGACCTGTTGAATCTTTTCCGCATAAGGTCGCCCTGCCAAACCACACTCCTGTGCCCGCTTCATCTTGGAAGCCGCAATCATTTCCATCGCCTTGGTAATCTTGGCGACGTTTTGAACACCCCGCATCCGACGGCGAATGGTACGAACACTAGCCAAGCTTTGACCCAACTCCCTTCAATTTACTTCTTACTTTAAAAAGTCTTTTTAAACTCCAAGACGACTTTCTTTAGCGCCTCTTCAGTTTTAGCATTAATCTCTTTTGTTTCCGCGATAGACTTACCTATTTCAGGATGACTTGTCTCCATAAAGTTATGAAATTTGGTCTCAAAAACAGCCGTCTTGTCTATCGCTACATCATCAAGATAACCGTTAATGGCTACATATAGAATCATGACCTGCTTTTCCAGTGACATCGGCACGAACTGAGGTTGCTTTAAAATCTCGGTAATTCGCTGACCACGGTCAAGCTGGGCCCTCGTTGCCTTATCCAGCTCACTGACACCAAATTGAGCAAAGGCAGCTAGCTCACGATATTGAGCCAGTTCCAGTCTCAGCTTGCCGGCTACTTGCTTCATTGCCTTAGTTTGGGCGGCGCTCCCCACCCGAGATACCGATAAGCCTACATTCAATGCCGGTCTGATGCCAGTATTAAACAGGTCCGTCTCCAGATACATCTGACCGTCGGTAATCGAGATAACATTGGTCGGAATATAGGCCGACATATCACCCGCCTGGGTCTCAATGATGGGTAAGGCAGTCAGCGAGCCACCTCCATATTCCGGTGCGTATTTAGCGGCTCTCTCCAGCAAGCGACTATGCAAATAAAAGACATCACCGGGATAGGCTTCCCTTCCCGGGGGACGGCGCAGCAATAAAGAAAGTTGCCGATAAGCCCAGGCATGCTTGGAAAGGTCATCGTAGATAACCAAGACATCTTTTCCCTGCTCCATGAATTCCTCACCAATGGCACAGCCAGCATAAGGCGCCAGATATTGCAGGGCTACCGAATCAGAAGCATTAGCCGCCACTACAATGGTATGTTCCATGGCACTATAAGCCTCCAGAGTGGCGACCACCCGCGCTACTTTAGATACCTTCTGACCAATGGCAACATAGATACAGGTTAAATCACCACCCTTTTGATTGATAATGGTATCCAAGGCAATTGCCGTTTTACCGGTTGACCGGTCACCAATAATAAGTTCTCGCTGTCCCCGACCTAAAGGAATCATACTATCTATCGCCTTAATGCCAGTTTGTACCGGCGTATCTACCGACTGACGCAGTACCACGTTAGGCGCTACCCGCTCCACCGGCCGGGTCTTCTTTGTCTTAATGGCGCCTTTACCATCCAGAGGGCGACCCGAGGGGTCAATTACCCGCCCAATAAGTGCCTCACCCACGGGCACTTCGGCAATCCGACCGGTGCTCCGCACCTCATCGCCTTCTTTAATTTTAGCGTAGTCACCAAGGATAATAGCCGCCACGCTATCCTCTTCCAGGTTCAGTGCAATCCCGATAATCTCATTGGGAAACTGAAGTAGCTCATTATATTTTACCGCAGCTAGCCCATGAATTCGGGCAATGCCATCACCAACCTCAATCACCGTGCCCACATCCACCATGGTTAGCGCAGTGCCAAATTGCTCAATCTGCTGTTTGATAACCGAAACAATATCCTGCCCTCTAGTTGTCACCCAATCTACCTCCTTTTCATTTAGCGAGTTAACAATCTTACTTAAATCAGTCTATCGCTAAACAGGAGTAACATTTTCTACTGCCTGCCTTCCACCAGGCTCTCAACCACCGATGGGTCAGCTAGAGTACTAGTGTCACCCAACTCGCTAACACTGCCGGCAGCAATCTTAACTAATATCCGCCTCATAATCTTGCCGCTCCTGGTCTTGGGTAAGCCATCAGCAAACTGGATTTTATCCGGGGCAGCTATAGGACCAATCTCCTGACGAACATGAGCTACCAGCTCTTTTTTGAGAGCCTCGGAGCCCTCCTCACCGACATTCAGCGTAACATAAGCATATATGCCCTGTCCCTTAATCTCATGGGGCATACCTACCACCGCCGCCTCAGCCACCTTCTTATGGGATACCAGGGCACTCTCCACCTCGGCTGTCCCTATGCGGTGTCCAGATACATTAATAACATCATCTATGCGGCCCATCAACCAGTAATAACCATCCTCATCTATCCTAGCCCCATCTCCAGTAGTGTAAACACCCGGGAACCGGATAAAGTAAGTCTCCTTAAACCTCTTTGCTTCGCCAAAGACTCCTCGCATCAAACCCGGCCACGGCCTCTTTATCACCAGATAACCACCCTCATTCACGTCGGCAGCGGAGCCATCTTCCCTCAGTATCGCTGGTTCAACCCCGGGGAATGGCACTCCAGCTGAGCCGGGCTTCGCCGGCATCGCCCCGGGAAAGGTACTGATTAACACTCCACCGGTCTCGGTCTGCCACCAGGTATCAATAATCGGGCATTTACCTTTACCAATCACATTGTAGTACCACATCCAGGCCTCAGGGTTAATTGGTTCACCTACGGTACCTAAAAGCCTCAGAGAGCTCAAATCATGCTTGTTGGGCCACTCTTCACCCTCACGCATTATAGCTCTAATGGCAGTGGGAGCGGTGTAGAAAAGATTGACCTGATATTTTTCCACGATGTCCCAGAACCTATCCGGGTGGGGGTAGGTCGGGATTCCTTCAAACATGACGCAGGTGGCGCCAAAAGCTAATGGCCCGTAGACAATATAAGTGTGTCCCGTAACCCAGCCAATATCAGCCGTACACCAGTAAGTATCTTCTTCTCTGGCATCAAATATCCACTTGAAGGTCTGGTAACAGAACAGGAGATAACCTGCCTGGGTATGCATGACACCCTTTGGCTTGCCGGTGCTGCCACTGGTATACAGAATAAAGAGCGGGTCCTCGGCATCCATTATCTCTATGTTGCAGCTCGGTTTGATATCCGTAGCTGCCATCACATCGTGCCACCATCGGTCACGCCCTTCCTTCATGGTTACTCCAATATCAGCCCGTTTAACCACAATCACATTCTCCACATCAGGACAGGCGTTAAGCGCTTCATCAGCATTATCTTTACTCCTGATAACCCGGCCACCACGATAGTAACCATCACCACAAATAAGCATTGTAGACCCGCAATCCAGCATCCTATCCCTTAGAGCTTCGGCGCTAAACCCGCCAAAAACAACGTTATGAATAGCTCCAATTCTGGCACAGGCCAACATTGCAATTGGTAGCTCAGGAATCATGGGAAGGTAAATAAAAACGCGGTCACCTTTTTTAACCCCAGATTTCCTTAACACATTGGCAAATTTACAAACCTCACGATGCAGCTGCTGATAGGTCAGGACCCTGCTGTCACCAATGTCTCCTTCCCAAATTAGTGCTGCCTTATTCCTCCGCCAAGTTTTTAGATGCCGATCCAGGCAGTTATAGCAAACATTAAGCTTGCCACCAATAAACCACTCATGCTTGGCTTCCTTAAAATCTTCGACCAGAACCTTGTCCCATTTCTTAAACCAGTCCAGTTGCTCTGCCATCTCTCCCCAGAACCCCTCCGGGTCATCAATGGACCTTTGGTAAATCTTCCGGTATTCGTCCAAGCTCTTGATATATGCCGCTTTACTGAACTCCTTCGGGGGATTAAATACTCTTTTCTCCCCCATCATGGAAGTAATCACTTTTGCTTCTTTCATAAATCCCTCCGACCAATGCTAAACAATAACTGACTAAGCTGCCCAAGCTACGTTTTATCGCTTCTGGAGCAACCCCACATCCAAATAGAACAAGCTAACCCATAAAATTTTATAAACATACGCCCTCAACACAG
Source organism: Dehalococcoides sp. (assembly GCA_030665795.1). The sequence continues at coordinate 6,140 of DAOUZD010000003.1, read as the reverse complement.
AGATAATTAGCCACCATCCTAGGCTGAATCCTGTGCCGTAACGCCCATCAATTGGGTAAATGCGTGATATAGCCTCACCGCAATCACCGAGGCTAATCCCCGATGAACTTTACAACCTATCATTGGATGGGTCTGACATAAATTAACCAGTTCCTCCCCGTTAAAAGCCAACACCTTTGTCGTCTCTATAGCTTTTACCGTGGTGTGACTACGATGTGGTGGCAGCATGGCTGACCAACCCACCACTTCAAAATTAGAGGCAGCCTGGATTTGCCGGTGGGCCATTGGTCCCATTTCCAGATAAATTCCCACCAACCCGTCTTCAATCAGATATATTTTTTCCAGAGTTCTCCCCTGCTTGCACAGGCTTTCCCCCACCTCAAATACCTCAGTGGAGGCCAGATCTGCCATTATTTTAAGCTGCTCATCATCCAACTCACGAACAAAGGGGCACCTCTTCAAAACCTCTAATTTAGTCATTCTTTAACCTCCTTTTTCAACCTTTCCCAGACAATTAACTCTCTGCCAATTTTTACACTTTACCTCCCCGTACCAGCTAATTCTCCTTTTAATGCTATCAATTTGCTACGGGTGCTGCCATCGAGTAACTTACTACCAACCCTAGCGACGAATCCACCGATTAAGGCAGGGTCTACTTCAGATTTGAGCACTACCTTTTTATTAACGATAGCACCAAGATGTTCGACTAACCTTTGCTTATCTTCATCATCAAGGGGAATAGCCGTAATAACCTCAGCTGGCTCTATGCCACGGTAGCTATTTAGCAACCGCTGGTACTCATCCGCAATTTCACCGATGATACTCAACCTACCCTTGTTTACCAATAAAAGAGCCAAATTTAACGCTAGCGGATTTATGCCTTTCATCCGCTCGGATAACAGCCTGGCTTTATCCCCAAAAGGAACTTTAGGGCTCCCCAGCCAAGCCGCAAGCGCAGTATCGCCAACCACACTAACAATCTCACTCAAGTCAGACTGCCACCTATCTAATTCCTTAGTATCCAGCGCAATCTCAAACACTGCCTGGGCGTAACGCCTAGCATAAGCCCTTCTAGCCACGTCATCTCCTTAAACTAACCAATTATCCCTTCTTCAGGGTGGTGCTTTCTTTCAGTACTTTGTCAATAAGCTGGCGGTGTGCTTTTTTATCTAGCGAGCGGTCAATAACCTTCCCCGCTGCCAGTATCGTTAGGTCGGTAAACTCTTTGCGTAGTTCATCAATAGCCTCATCGCGCTCCCGCTGAATCTCAGTACGAGCCCGAGCAATAAGAGTTTCCGCCTCCTGCCTAGCCTCTTGCTGTGCCTTTTGTTTGACCTCCTCCCCAACTTGTAGCGCCTGAACTATTCTCTCTTGCCCCTCCCTACCTGCCGCTTCAAGCTGCTTTTTCACCTCTTCCTCAGCATGGGCTGCCTGCTCTTTAATTGCGTCAGTCTGCTCCATACTTTCCTTAACCTTCCGTGAGCGCTCATCAAGCACTCTCATAATCGGCTTGTAAGCAACCAAATACAAGAGACCAAGCAAGATAGCAACATTGATAATTTGCGCTACTAATACCGGTAAGTTTATACCAAGGTCAGCAAGACCCCCCATTTTCACCTCCTGAAAATGTAACTGGTCATCTCAACAGTAAGTAAGACTCACAGAAGCGAAAACACTGCCACCATCACTATACCAGCCATAACCATTGCCCCCAATACTACTGCGGCAATGATAACACCTATAAATGAAGGTATTCCATCCTGTCCCATAATCGCCTCCTTAAATAATACCTATACAATCAGCGCCAGGATAATGGCCACAATCAGAGCGTAAATACCGATAGCCTCACAAAAGGCGGTAACCAGAATCATATTGGTCATTATCGGACCACTTGCCTCCGGGTTGCGGGCTATCCCCTGCAATGCAGAATAACCAATAAGCCCAATGCCCAGTCCTGGCCCCAATAAACCCAGACCAGCCGTTAATCCCACCGCTAGCATTTTCATTGCTTCAGCTTCCATTTATTTACCTCCTTTTCGTAACAAAATCCCTTAACACTAAGCCAACTCTTCTCCGTGATGAGCTACTGCTAAGGTAAGAAATACCAGAGTCAGTCCACCAAAAATAAGCGCCTGGACAAAGCCAACGAGCAACTCAAGCCCGTAAAACGGAATGGCAAATACCCAGGGAACCAGGAAAGCCGCAATCAACAGCAATATTTCCCCCGCCGTCATATTACCGAAAAGACGGAAAGTAAAGCTAACAATACGAATAAATTCACTCATTGCTTCCAGAAAGCCGACAAAAATATGAATAAATCCGGTAAATAGACCGCTAAGCCCGGCGCGAAACCTGCCGCTAACTACCTGGCCGAGGCTGCTGAAAAGCTGCCCGACATTAAGGAACTTCCTGAGATAACGAATCCCAAATGACTTTAGCCCGAAGTACTCAACAAAGACGAATGATACCAGCGCTAGCGCCAGAGGCACATTAATATCGGTATTGGCACCCCTGAGTAAATGCACCTGCTCACCCTCAGCAGTAGTAACCATTATTGAGCCAAATCCAGGAATGAGACTCAGCCAGGCATTAAAGGCGACAAACAGAAAGATAGTGGCCACCACCGGGAAGAATTTACGTCCATTTTCCTCACCAGCAACATCCTGACAGAGGTTATAAAGCCAGCCAAGCAGAAATTCGAAGGCACTCTGCAATCTACCCGGCACCACTTTCATCCGGCGAGTAACGGCATAGCAAAAGCCCACCAGAAAAATTATGGTCAGCCAGGCACCAAGAATACTATTGGTAATCGGAAAACCAAAAAGCTGGAACACTTCTTCTGCCGGAAGCTTAAACTCTGGTTGAGGAACACTGAGCCAATGGGGCAACCCAAGGTCGCCAAGCACACTCCTACCCAGAGGACCACTAACCAAGCCAACGACAAGGAGCAAGAAGAAAACAAACAGCACCCCAACTAAAACAGGACGTGAAAGACCCAAACCGCCTCGTTTCGGCATTAACTATTCTCCTTGTCTTGCTTTTTACCAATGAGAGGCAGCAGCATCTGGTAAACTCCATAAAAAGCGACCGCAATTCCGAGAAACAAGCCGACTATCACCAAAATAGGTTCAGTATTCAGTTTACTATCCAGCCAAAGGCCAGCAATCACACCCAGCAGAATAGAACCACCAATAAAAAAGCCTACACCTACCAGTCTTAAAGCAATTACCCATCTGCCCATACCAGCCTCAACACTCCAACCTTGAGCAGCATATCAAATCTACTACCTCAGGTCAAGCTAGCTTTTGGAGACGGCTTACTAACAAAAAAGCCCTGCCATTTTCCATGCTAGGGCTCTTTATCATCACAACATAAATTAGAAGAATAACCTCAATCCATTAAGGCTACTTCGGGCCAAAAAGGCGGGAGAAGTCCCCCTCAAAGTCCTTTAAGAAATGGTGCATATCCAATACATCATCTACCTCAATTAACTTCTCCCTAAATTCATCCAGTTCAGTTTCAGTGAGGTCAGTAACCGCCTCAGGCTTCTCACCTTCTTTGACGATAGCCGCCACCAAGCACTGAGTATGACAAACAGAACAAAGCACTCTCAAAAACCACATATCTTCACGGTGACCAAGAACATCAATATTATACACTTCGAAGTGTTGCCCACAGGATTCACACTTCATCGAAGTCATCAATTTTTTAATCAGTCTCTCTTCCATCATTTGGGCCCCCTGAGACGACAACCCCCTAGTTAAGATTTGCGCTTGTCAAAGTCATCTAAATCAAGAGTATTAATAAAATCATAAAAAGCTGACATCTTTTTCATTTCTTCTTCACTAACCTTCCTGTCCTGAGCACCACCCTCCTCCGTTTCTTCGAGAACCGGTTTTCCGGTCTCCTCATCAAGCAGAATGCCAGCTTTATCTAAAACTGCCTCATCGGCATAAATAGGCACATCCGCCCTTACCGCCAGCGCCAGGGCATCGCTAGGGCGGGAATCAATCTCGATTCGCTCTCCGTCTACATTAAGGAGAATCTTGGCATAGAAGGTATCACTTTTAAGGTCATTTACAATAATAGAGTCAATAACAGCCCCTAATGAATCGATAACTGAGCTTAGCAAATCATGAGTTAGAGGTCTCGGCACATTAACACCCTGCAATTTTACGGCGATAGCATCTGCCTCCGCAGGACCAATCCAAATAGGTAGATAACGTCTGGCCATCTTCTCTTTCAGAATCACCACCCGTTGGTAGTTCATCAAACTAACCCGGATGCTATCAATAGTCATCTCTATCATAATTGGACCTCCCTATTTCTAGGCCAGCGTTCTAATTCTACGCCACATAACTACCATTGTCAACCGGGAATAGTACGTATTGTTGGTGATTAACCTCACCTCCTTTATCCCCCCTTCTTAAAAGGAGAGAGGGAAGGAATATAAAAAAGAGGGGAAACAGATTTTAGAGAGGGGATATGGTATAATATTTAATGCCAGATAATCGCTAGAGTCGAAGAGAGATTAAAAAATTTTGTGATTAGACAGCTTAACATTCGCCAGCTAAGTGAGGAAAGGGAAGAAAGCCTTTCACCTTATGCCGTGAAAAGTAAGCTGTCACAAGGCAGACTGAGATACGAAGAACCCTGCCCGATACGAACCGCCTTCCAGCGTGACCGAGACCGCATTATCCATTGCAAGGCTTTCCGCCGCCTCAAGCATAAGACACAAGTCTTTATCGCTCCGCTGGGTGACCACTATGTAACCCGGCTTACTCATACTCTCGAGGTTTCTCAAATAGCCCGCACCATTGCCCGAGCCCTGAACCTTAATGAGGACTTAACTGAAGCAATTGCCCTAGGTCATGACCTGGGGCACACGCCTTTCGGCCATGTAGGTGAGGATGTTTTAAATGAACTCTATCACCAAGGGTTCAGACACAACGAACAAAGCCTGCGGGTGGTTGACCTCTTAGAAAATAATGGCCAGGGACTCAACCTCAACTGGGAGGTGAGAGACGGTATTCTAAACCACTCCAAGTCAAGAGGAGATATCCTGGGTGAGGGGTGGGGCAAAGTAAACACCCTTGAGGGTGAAGTGGGCAAGATTGCTGATATCGTTGCCTATATCAACCATGATATCGGTGATGCCATCAGGGCGGGCATTATTACGGGGCGTGATTTACCACTTTCGGCGGTCGAATTACTGGGTATCTCCCATTCGCAACGGATCAATACCATGGTCGGTGATATTATTGACCACTCGTGGGCAGCCAGAAGTTGTGATAGAATTATAGTAGAGAAACCGACGATAAATATGAGTCCTCAAATTCTGGAGGCAACTAGCATTCTCCGTGAATTTCTTTTCGAGCGGGTGTATAATGTGCACTCAGCACAGGAGGAAGCGAGAAGAGCCAGAGAAGTAACTTTTCGATTATACCAACACTTCAAGGAACACGAAGACAAGTTACCCCCAGAATATCGTGCCTACAGTGATGATACGGAACGAAGAGTCGTTGACTATATCGCCGGTATGACCGACCAGTATGCCCTGAGACTGGCAGAAGAGTTCGAAAGGTAAATTTAACAAGGGTTAGTTCTCAGATGAGCGTGATTGATGAGATAAAGCAAAGAACTGATATTGCCGATGTTATCAGCCAGTACGTCTCACTGAAAAAAGCGGGGCGGAACTTGGTCGGGCTATGCCCATTCCATAGTGAAAGACACCCCTCTTTCTTCGTCTATCCTGAGCAACAGAGCTGGCACTGCTTCGGCTGTAATACCGGTGGTGATGTGCTCTCTTTTGTCATGAAGAAGGAGAATATTGACTTTGGCGAGGCACTACGCCTTCTTGCCCAAAGGGCAGGCGTCACCATTCCATCCAAGTTTGAACGAGAAGAGGAAAAAGGAGAAAAGGAAAAACTATTTAAAGTTAATGAGGCTGCTGCGCAATATTTCCATAATTTACTGCTTAACTCCCCGGAAGGAGAAAAGGCACGCAGTTACGTAGCCGGCCGAGGGTTCTCCGCCAAAACTATCGCTGATTTCCAACTGGGCTTCAGCCTGAATAGCTGGGACTCACTGAAGCAATACCTGTTAGAGAGAGACTATACTGAAAGTGAACTACTGACCGC
>DAOUZD010000073.1 GCA_030665795.1 Dehalococcoides sp. | reverse complement strand
ATTCTCCCCTTGATAAATGACATGACACCCTGGGCAACGATAGCCTTTTTCAGCTTTCTGGTCGCTGGTTCGGTTATTCTGCGCAGCTCACCGCTACCGGTGCTTCTTAGTGTGGCGGCGCTCCCTTTAGTTAGCTCATTTTTTGAACCATTTTCGGTTACCCTTGGTTTTTTGGCTATACTTCTGGTAATAGTCATTAAGCGACTAACGGCACCGCGAATGGTTGAGACTGTCTCACTTAGCAAGGGACGATTATTGCTTAACCGCCTGCTTTTTGACCGGGATATAATGGATAGGAAAGCCTGGATGTATCGAAAACCTTCTGAAGCCAGTGCCAAGAAACAACCAAAACGAGGGAAAGGTTGACATAATGAAATGCGCGGCTCATCCTGAGGTTGAGACTAACCTGAGGTGTGGCAAGTGCGGCAAGCCGATATGTCCCAAGTGCCTAGTGCAGACCCCGGTAGGAGCCAGGTGCCCGGATTGTGCCAAGTTATATAAGCTGCCCACCTATCGCGTTTCTACCAATTACTACCTGAGGGCGGTTGGCACAGCCCTGGGAATGGCGATTGTCTGTGGTGTTATCTGGGGGGTGGTGGGGATGTTTGTGCCTTTCTTTTTCATTAACTTACTACTGGGTCCCGGTGTCGGTTACGCTATTGGTGAGGTGGTCAGCCTTTCCGTCAACCGTAAACGTGGTAGAGGATTGGCTACCGTTGCTGGTATTGCGGTGGTCATAAGCTATCTGGTCAGCATTTTTCTACCTTGGGGACTAATTTTTGGTTTTCACATTCTTGACCTGTTAGCTCTAGCTCTGGGTATTTTTGTCGCCGTTACCCGTTTACGCTAAAGCTTTTTAGCCAGATTAATCTGATGGGGGTCAAGCTGATTTAGCATGGTTTTTATAGTAGGTAACCATGTCACCAGTTAGTATAACGTATTTTGGCGTCTCAGGGTATGTGATTTTCTGGGGTATATTTGTCCTGGCGGTTGGTCTATTCTCGCGCCGGATATATCAGCTGGGACGTTACATGTTTTTGGGGCAGAGGGACGGAAGCCTGGGGCAGATGATGGGGAGAGCGCTGAGAACCGCTGTCATTGTAGTGGGGCAGTGGTGCCAGTTCAAAAACCTGTCCCTTAAGGATAGAGCTAGCATAGGTCATGTTTTTATGGCCTGGGGTTTTTTCACCTTTGTTATCTTCTATTTGGTATTTATCATCATCGGAGCTGGCTTTGGTATCTCCGAGACACTGGAAAATACTAGCTTCTTCTTTTACTATGCCTGGGTTATGGACATAGCTGCTCCCTTCATCATTACAGGTGCCTTATGGGGTATCATCCGCAGATATATTGTGAAGCCACCAAGGCTTGAAGGAGAGCAGACCATTGAGGCTATGGTCATTCTGGGCACCGTCTTAATCCATCCGATGACCCACCTCTTAAAGGAGGCAACGAGCATTGCTCTGGCTCACCCGCCGGCTGGTTTAGGCTCTAGCCTGCCACCGATAAGCTCAGCATTGAGTAATCTCTTCAGCAATAGCCCGGTAAGCTCAGTGCAGGCAGCAAACATCGGCTTCTTCTGGGTACATTGGAGCATCGTCTTATTTGTCCTGGTCTTTATCGCTTACTCGCGGTACCTTCATATCGTGGCGTCTGTTTTCAACGTCTTTCTCCGCTCTTCACTTCCCAAAGGTGCGCTGCGTCCTATTAACCTGGAAACGGCCGAGACCTTCGGTGCCTCCAAGGTTGAGGACTTTACCTGGAAGCAGCTTCTAGACCTTTACTCCTGTGTGGTGTGTGGTCAATGTCAGGATAACTGCCCCGCCTACCTCAGCGGTAAGCCGTTGAGCCCGAAGAAGTTAATCCAGGACTTGAAAGGCAGTTTACTGGAGCGAGGCCCGATTTTGCTTAAAAGTAAAGCTGGGGTGGCTAATCCCGGGAATGGCAGTCGGACCCTTATTGGTGAGGTGATACTGGAGGACGAGATATGGAACTGTATTGCCTGTCGTGCCTGCGATGAGGTGTGTCCGGTCTATATTGAGCATGTTGATAAGATTATTGAGATGAGGCGGAACCTGGTGCTGGAACAGGCCTCCATACCGGAGACCGCTGAAGGTGCCTTGAGGAGTATTGAAGCCAGGGGGCACCCGTGGCGAGGAACGACACTCAGTCGCACTGACTGGGCAGAGGGGCTTGGGATTAAGACTCTGGCGGAAGATAGCAATATTGACGTCCTGTTCTGGGTCGGCTGCACCGAGGCTTTGGAAGAGAGAAGTACCCGGGTGGCTCAGGCGATTGCCCAGATATTGAAACGAGCCGGGATTAACTTTGGCATCCTGGGTGTCGAGGAGGTCTGCTGCGGTGACCCGGCCCGCCGCCTGGGTAATGAATATCTCTTTCAGCTTCAGGCACAGGGCAATATTGAGCTATTTAAGAATTACGGCATAAAAAAGATAGTTACCGGCTGTCCTCACTGCTATAACACCTTGAAGCATGAATACCCCCAGTTTGGCGGCGACTTTGAGGTGGTTCACCACACCGAGTTTATTGCCAGCCTGCTCAAGGAAGGCAAGCTGGGAACCATTAAAAGTAACGGTGCAGTGGTAACCTATCATGACGCTTGCTATCTGGGCCGGTACAATGATATTTACGAGCCGCCGCGGCGGATTTTGAGTAATATACCCGGCATTAAGCTGGTTGAGATGGCGCGGAACCGGAAGCGCAGCTTCTGCTGCGGTGCCGGGGGTGGACACCTGTGGCTGGAAGAACAAAAGACGGGCGAGCGAATTAACGAAATGCGGACAGAACAAGCGATGTCGGTTAACGCCGAGGTGATTGCGACTGCCTGTCCCTACTGCCTGCAGATGTTTGAAGACGGGATAAAGACGAAGGAGGCGGAAAAATCGCTTAAAGTCATGGATGTTGCTGAGCTAATAAGTGAAGCCCTGGATTGAAAATTGACGGCGTTAGCAGAATATAGTAATTTATAGTGAGTTCAGAAACTAATCAGGAGGCATGAGATGCGAAAAGTAGCTGTAGTTGGGGTTGGGGAAACCAAGTTTAGCGGTGCTCAAGAAAAGACGAGTGTCGAGCTGTTTGGGGAAGCGGCTATGGAGGCGCTTGAGGAGTCAAACCTGAAGCCAAAGGATGTTCAGGCGCTCTTCCTCGGTAATGTCTTGGGAGACTTTTCCGAAGGGCAGGGCATGGTGCAGGCTTTTGCCGCGGAGAATATCGGCTGCTTCAATATTCCGGCAAATAGGTACGAGGGAGCCTGCGCCTCTGCAAGCATGGCGGTGAGAGACGCCTTTATGTGGGTGGCTTCCGGTTTTTACGATGTCGTCCTGGCGGGGGGCGTGGAAAGGGCGGCCACGATGGGCACGGCTCTGGCGACGCGCACCTTTTCCATGTTCAGTGACAGCCGCTATGAATATCCGTCGGGAATAACCTTTCCGGCGGTCTTTGCCATGCTGGCTCACCTTTACTCGGCGAAGTACGGCATACCTTTAGCCAAGCTTAAAGAGCAAATGGCGACGGTCTCAGTGCAGTCTTACCGTCATGGTATGTTTAACCCCAAGGCACACCTGCGCAAGGAAGTCAATATGGAAGCGGTGCTAAAATCGTTCATGGTGAGCACGCCACTGCAACTGCATGATTGCTGCCCGTTTTCTGATGGTGCGGCCGCCGTCGTTGTTACTTCGGAAGAGGTAGCTAAGAAAGTCACTAGTAAACCGGTCTATATTATCGGTGTGGGTCAATCTTCCTCCGGTCCTTTAGCTAACCAGCAGGAGTATTTGCCGCGGCTCAGGGCCAGGGAAGTATCATCCAAGCAAGCCTATGATATGGCCGGGGTAACACCGCAGGATATCGATATCTGTGAGCTTCACGACTGCTTCAGTATTGCCAGCCTGATTGCTGCCGAAAGCCTCGGCCTCTTTGATTTTGGTAAGGCCGGTGAAGCCTGGACGAAAGGTGAGGCAGATATTGGCGGTAAGGTAGCCATAAATCCATCTGGCGGACTAAAGTCGAAAGGGCATCCTATCGGCGCCACTGGTGCCGGTCAGGTCTATGAGATAGCCAAACAATTAAGAGGTGAAGTAGAGCCAGAGCGGCAGGTGGAAGGCGCCAAGATAGGGATGACCGATACCCTGGGTGGTGATGGCGGCACAATAGTTAATTTGATTATGCAGCGGGGTTGGTAACAATACGTGATTTAGTTTCTTTGGAGGCTGAAAAATGGAATATAAGCTTACTTTCAAAGACTTCAACGAGGCACTAAAGGGAAATAAGTTATTGGGCTTAAAGTGCAAGGAATGCGGCACAATTACGATACCGCCGAAGATGGTCTGCCGGAAATGCGCCAGCCCAGATTTGGAAATCGTTGAACTCAAGGGTACGGGTAAGATTCAAACCTTTACCACGTGTAACGTCGCCCCCGAAGGGCGTGAGGATGAGGTTCCCTATGTTATCTTACTGGTTGAGCTTGATGAAGGCCCCTGGATAATGGGTAACTTGACCGGCACTGACCCGACTACGGTAACTGTGGAGTTAATCGGCAAAAGGGTAAAGATGGGCGAAACCAAGGTATTCACTGGCGATAAGTATTCCGCCGGTGAAGGCGCCAGGCCGCTCTTTAATTTAGTTTAGAAACTTAAGGCTGATTAGCTGATAGGAACCTTGTTGCTGATATCCTCCGTGACTGGTTTGTCATGCCTGCCTCAGACTGGAATCCCGATAAGATAAGAGGAGCCAGATAGTTATGGCGGAAGAGGAAAAGAAGCGAGCCATCAACCGACTGAAAACAATGTACCCGCTTCGGGCGCTGGTTGACGGGATGTATGAGCGGGCGGTTGAAGCCAGTAAGGAGGGGAAGCCGGTCGCCTGGTGCATGGTCAACTGGTGGGGAGGCGATGCCGTCCTCAGGGCAATGGAGGTGGCGGCGGTCTATCCGGAAGATTATGGTGCCGTCTGCGCCGCTTTCGGGACTGCCCCGGCTTACCTGGCGCAGTCTGATTCGGATGGTTTCCCCAGCCACATGTGTGGTTACGCCCGCAATTGCCTTGGGTATGCTGCCCGACTAAAGGACCTGGGTGAGATACCACCCGAGGCACCGATGAGAGGAATGCCCAAACCCACTTTACTCCTCAGCTCAGGTTATTTTTGCGATGCCAGGTACAAGTGGTTTCAGGCGCTGGGGCGCTACATAGATGCTCCGGTGTGGGTACTGGAGATGCCCCATCCTGGAGTGAAAGAGAG
>DAOUZD010000090.1 GCA_030665795.1 Dehalococcoides sp. | reverse complement strand
GCACAAAAGCAAGGCAATATTATCAATATGGCTTCGATAAGAAGTATCGGGGCGAGTCGGGGGAGGGTTGGCTACTGTGTTTCTAAAGCAGGCGTTGTTATGCTGACCAGGGTGATGGCTTTAGAATTTGCCAGCTCTAATATCAGAGTTAACGCTATCGCTCCTGGCTGGATCAAAACACAACTCAACGAGCACTTGTGGGGTAACCCTGATATTATTAAACAAATTAAGAGGGAGGTACCCTTAGGTTATATGGCTGAACCTAACGTCATTGCCGCAGCCGCCCTATTTTTGGCTTCTGACGCTTCCAGTTATATTACCGGACACACGCTTGTCGTCGATGGTGGCTTATTGGCCTAACCTTTTTATCAAAAAGGCATGGTTCAAGTTGCTTTAAATTGCCCAGATATTGACCCAAACGTCATATTGTCATTTTTTGTCAGCTAACGTGGAAAAACTGCACCTACAAACAGTCCCTTACCTTTTTGACTAACCACTGTCATTTCATTGACCGCAAAGAATGGAGCGTATCCTTGGTGGTAACATAGTACAAATACTAAAAATCCGGACTGACTTTCCCAGGACTCCGAGACCCAAACTTGCTGGTAGAGCCTAATGTTGATAAAGAAGTATAATAGACCAAAGACGTCGGAGATGGCCGCAGCAGCCGGTGAATAAAGCATCAACTAAGGAGACATAAAATGAGTGGTACGATGTTAACGAGAGAGAGTTTAGTTGAGCAATACAAGCAAACTCATCCAGGGTCACAGAAATTGCATGACCGGGCAGTAAAAGTCTTTTCGGCCAATGGTGCTACTCATGGAGCGCGTATTCTTGAGCCTTTTAGACCTTATATCACTCATGCGAAAGGTTCGCGAAAGTGGGATGTAGATGGTAACGAATACATAGACTATGGGATGGGACACGGTGGTCTGATACTGGGCCACAGCCACCCAGCAATAGTGCAGGCAGTACAGGAGCAGATGGCCAAAGGAGTTCACTACAGCGAAAACCACGAGCTGGAAGTGGAATGGGTTGAGCTAATAAAGAAATTGATGCCTATGGTGGAAAGGACAGAATTCTGCGCGTGCGGACAGGAAGCTAATATCATGGCGATAAGACTGGCCCGCATCTTTACCGGAAGGAAAAAGGTTCTCAGGTTCGAAGAAAACTTCCATGGCTGGGCTGATGAAGTGGTATCCAAGGGAGCGGCTGGTGTTGTCGCACCTGAAGTCACCATCATACCTATGAACGAGCTGAACAAGGTAGAAGAGGAGCTAGCCAAGAAAGAGTACGCTATCATCATGACCGAAGGAGGCGGTGCCCATATGGCAGGTCAGATCCCGTGGGATACTGAGTTTATTCATGCCCTGTCTGGTCTGACTAAAAAATATGGTACTCTCTGGCTTATCGATGAAGTTGTCACTGGCTTCCGGGATGCTCCTGGAGGTTGGCAATCATTAGTTGGTGTAACACCTGATATGACCACTCTCGGCAAGTGTGTCAGTGGAGGGCTTGCCGTTGGCGCCGTGGTGGGTCGAGCTGATATTTTCGAAGCATTTAATCCCAAGACTCCGTTGGAGCGACGCATCAGGCATACCGGGACCTGGAATGCTAACCCGCTCCTGTGTTCCGCAGGCGTTACTGCTTGCAAGCTATATCTGGACGGTGAGCCACAAAAAAGAGCCTATGAGCTTGGCGTTTACCTTCGGGACCAGGGAAACAAAGTGCTTAAAAAACTGAACATCAGCGGTCGCCTTTACGGCAGGTCTATTGTCCATCTTTACCTTGGCCCGATTGATTACGAACCGTCTGACCCTAATTTGCCACCTACGAAGGATGTCAAGAAGATTATAAATCCGGCAATGGTTACCTTAAGGAGTCAACTATGCCTACACCTGCTTCAGCGCGGTATTGCCACTCTGGGTGCAAGATTCTTTGTCCTTTCAGCGGCACATACCAAAGAGGATATTGAGCAGACTATCGACGCATTTGGCTCTGCCCTTGATGACATAGTAGCAGAGGGAATACTTGAAAGAACATAAAGTCAAGTTTGGATAAAGCTTGATTAATAAAAGATTACAAAATAACCTGTGCCGTACTCAACTAAGCGACTCACACCCTATTCTGACGCAATCTATCTCTTATGATTTATCCTTGTCCGCTAAACCTGTACATGTTAGACTGATAGTCAAGCCGATTCATTTAAACTTGAATAATTCTTCCCCCAAAGAGATGTCAAACGATACCGGAATAGAGTTAATTATACGATGCGTTTGAATTGGAAACCCTCCCACGTGTTCTACGGGTGGTGGATTGTTGGCGCATCTTTCCTCATTGCGTTATATGTAGGTGGGGTCGTCTTCTACGGGTTCACCACTATTTTTGAGCCGATAGCACACGAGCTCGGCTGGAGCTATACCCAGATTTCATTTGCGGCTTCGCTACGTGGCCTGGAGATGGGTCTTATTGCTCCGCTCGTCGGCATACTTGTGGATCGCTGGGGCCCGAGGAGACTTATATTCAGCGGGGCGGTCGTTACTGCAGCAGGGTTAATTCTCCTAAGCCGTACTACATCCCTCGGCATGTTCTATGGGGCCTTCGCGCTAATAGCCATAGGCATGAGTTGTTGTACTATGACGGTATTGATGACCGCCATCGCTAACTGGTTTCAGCAGAAGGTAGGGATGGCGAGCGGCATAGCGGTTTCTGGCTTCGGCTTTAGTGGTATTCTAATTCCGGTAATAGTTAGACTCATTGAAATGTATGACTGGCGCATGACTGTGATTATCCTTGGCCTGGGTATGTTGATTACAGTCCTACCGCTGTCGTTCTTTTTTCGGCATAAACCCGAACAGTATGGCTATTTGCCTGATGGTCAATTAGAAGCTCCGGTGACATTACACAATGGTTCTATCCGGTCACCAACTAGCGAAGCAGATATAAAAGTGAAACAAGTTCTCAAAAGCAGCATCTTCTGGCGCATAGCGCTGGCCTTTATGTGCCATTTTATGCTAGTGAATGCGACAGCCACTCATGTAATGCCTTATCTAAGCAGTATTGGTATACGCAGAGCGAGGTCCAGCCTCGTAGCCACTGCCATCCCACTAATGAGTATTGTTGGCCGCCTCGGTCTCGGCTGGCTTGGAGACAAACTTGACAGGAGATGGGTAACGGCGGGAGGTTTTGCCATGACGGGTTTTGGGTTGCTCTGTTTCGAATATGCCTCCACGGCGGGCACATGGCTGCTGATACCTTTTCTCATTCTTTTTGGTATCGGTTATGGAGGTTGCAGTGCCCTAAGGCCCTCTCTGGCGATGGAGTATTTCGGTAGAACCAATTTCGGAACCGTTCTTGGCTTAATAATCGGCGTAAATACGTTAGGAGGCATAATAAGCCCCCCTCTGGCCGGGTGGGTATACGATAACTGGGGTAGTTACCATGGTATATGGTTCGCCTTTGCTGGCCTTCCTGTTGCCGCTCTAATCTCTATACTAACACTTCCAACCGTAAGCGCTCCAGTCAAACGATTTACTAAAGTTGAACCTAAACGCAACCCTTAGCGTGTGGCCGATATTTAGAGTACGAAAAAGGAATAATACTAAAGATTTTCGATTTTCATCATTTATTTTGACCTGACACCTTTAGAATCGGTAACTCTCTGGCGGATTGTTAAATGGCATTTTAAACAGTCAGCATAATTATTTGAGTTACCTACTACTAAAACCATTACTAATTAGTGACCCATTAGATCGGTCCTGCCGCCATTGCAAGCAATTGTTTCCGCAGTTATGAAAGAAGCGTCATCCGAAGATAAGAACAGGGCCAGACGGGCGATATCCTCAGGAGTACCGAGCCGCCCCAGAACGGCGGCACTCTCCCCGATGGCGATGAACTGCTTTACTTGTTCCGGTGTCCTGCTGGCGTAAACAAGAGGGGTTAGAACTCTCCCCGGTGCAATCGCGTTGACATTTATTCCATACGGTCCAAATTCTCTAGCACAGGCCTTGGTGAATCCAATGACGCCAAATTTCGAAGCCGCATAGGCGGCCTGCCCCGGCTCAATAGCACCTAGTGCGGCTGTGGATGAAATATTGATGATTTTCCCGTATTTTTGTGCCACCATGTGCTTAGCTACAGCCTGCGTACACAAGAAGATGCCTTTAAGGTTGGTATCTAATAACAGGTCCCAGACCTCCTCTGTTAAATCCAGGATAGGAGTAGGACGGTTAGTCCCCGCATTATTCACCAAGATGTCGACTCTGCCAAATTCAGCTATTACCTTGTTCACCATGTTATCTACTTGCTCTTTGACACATACATCGGTAGCTATGGCCAGTGAACGTCTCCCTAAGGCCATAATCTCGTCACGAACTTTCTCGATGTTGCCTATATTACGACCGCAGACGACGACATCAGCCCCAGCGTTTGCAAATTCCAAAGCGATAGCCTTTCCCAGTCCGGTACCACCACCGGTGACGATGGATATCTTACCTTCCAGTTTCATTTATTTCTCCTTTCATCCTCGGCTGAGTTCCTACTCGTGAAATGACCTTTACTCTATGTAATCCCTTTTCACCGTGGATAGAAGCCATCAGCGTTAAGTCTCTCAAATTGCTCAAGTCCCTCCGGAGTAGGTTCGTAACAGTAGAGGGACAGTCTCCCCCCAGGCTGCCGCCTTATCAGCCCTGCGGAAAGAAGCGCCTTAAGCGCGGCTTCGCCCATATAGCCAACAAAGTGCAGATGATGG
>DAOUZD010000137.1 GCA_030665795.1 Dehalococcoides sp. | reverse complement strand
AATAAATGGGATGGTCAAAGTCTCGATATCGCCCATCACAGAGCACGCCTGCAATTTCCTTTACGCCATCCTCCACTGAGACCGAAGGGGTAAAACCCATCTGAACGACGTTCTCTCTTAAAGCGGCTAAACAACCTGGTTGGTCTCCCTCAGCCTCGGTAATAAATCCTCTCCCGACAAAATAAGAGCCGGTGGTTACCTGTAGTTCAGCATCCATGGTTACTACTGGGAGTGAGGCTGACAATACTTTATCTATAACATCCGTGGCATGAATCACATCGCCACTACATTCAACGACCAAATCAGAATTGTCAATCAACTCGTCAATTGAGTTTGTTAATAAATCTTGTCTCGGGAAATCGGTACGTTCCGGAACGCTGGTGCGGGTTAGTACCCTTGAGATTACAAGGTCCTTCTGCTTTTCCAGTGCCATTACGAATCCCTTGGCTAGAAATCCAGTGCCGACAACACCAATCCGGCTTATGCGTTCCATAATCGACCTCCATATGATTCAAGACGCAGGCAAACTGCGAAAAGCAGTCCTTGCCTTTAAGGTCATTTGCTAGCGCAACGGGCTCTCCTTATGGCTCGACTAACTAAAGTCTGGCAGTCAACGGATAAAGCCTTGTGCCAAAGCCGCTAGCCAATATCAAGCTTTTCATTTCGTGCCCCAAAACTCAACGGTATTATCTGCCTGCCATGATTAACCGGTAGGCGGTATCGATATTCGCCGGGCTGTATTTTAACTTGCCGTCTTCTATTTCTTTAACCAGGCTCAAGATGACCTCGTTAGCCGGGGTCGGGATTCCAGCTTCTTTGCCTCGCCTTATCACATAGCCATTGAGCCAATCTATCTCGGTAGGTCGACCTTTGATAATATCCTGGAGCATAGAAGGGTATTTTTCGGTACCTGCTGCCTTGCCATGATTAATTATTGCCTCTTCAACGTCGCCTTCCCCTGAATGTTCCCAGAGGTCAGCACTGAGACCCAGGACGGGCTCAACCTTATACCCCAGGGCTTTCGCCACTCGAATAACCTCAGCCGCAATAATCTGATAGATATGCCGGACCCGCTCATCCTGGTAGAGCTGGCCAACAGTATAGCCGGTGATGCCAGAAATCGAGTTGACCATGCAATTCAAAACCAGTTTGGACCAAAGCTCTCCCATAATGTTGGTGGTAATTCTACTTTTGGCACATAGCTCCAAGATACGGGATATCTCTTGGATTCGTGGCGTGACCTCGCCGCTAAGCTCGCCGATAGCGAATGTCACTTTAGAGCCTCCTGTCTGAGTGACATGACCCGGCTCCCATAGAGCCACATCAAACCTCATCACGCATCCAATGGTGCGGGAACTTCCCACAATATTGCTAATGATATCAGTGTTGATGCCGTTCTGGCAGGAGACAACCCAGGCATCATCTCTCAGGTAGGGTAGCATAAGATTAAGAACGGGCTCAGTGTGATTTGATTTGACCGCGAGGAAAAGAATATCCAGGCTCCTCTTTTGCATCTGGTCAAGCTCGCTGGCGTGCAGGGCTTTGACGCTGACCTGGTGCTTACCACGGCAGCCGTCAATTATGAGGCCGTGCCGCCTTATTGCCTGAATATGCTCCATCCATGAAGGCTCGATAAGAGTGACATCCCCACCACCCTTGCTCAGGTAGCCACCGATAAGACTGCCGACAGCTCCGGCACCGGCTATAGCCATCCTTTTCATATCACTCTCATCTCCCTATGTAGATTACCACCAATGACGTCACACTTAGCCTTCACCTTTATTTGCGCTAATGCTATCATCATCACCCCGGACTGTCAATGTGGCAACAACTCTAAAACCGCCTCTGAGGCTACCAATTACGATTACAAGTTACCAGTTTACTAAAGGGAGCCAAGCATCCCAACAACTTTTGACGAAGCAAGCACTCCCCCTTTACAGCTATCGATTTTTGGGCTAAAATAGATACGATTTGGGCGGGTGTAACTCAGCGGAAGAGTGCTTGCTTCCCAAGCAAGACGTCGTGGGTTCGAATCCCATCACCCGCTCCACAAAGCTGGGAGTGACGACTTGCCTAAGTCGCGAAAATAGAAAGTTTAGTGCTGACGGCAATGAAAACCCTTGAGCACCACAGCTATCCAATACACCCTTAGTGTTTGGCTTCCAGGGTAGCACGGTGACAGGGGGAGGCTATTCATTCTGGAAGCTATTGGATTAAGGTTTACATCAGGAGGTAGACATGGATGGAATTTATGACGTTATTATCATTGGGTCCGGCCCGGCAGGATTAACAGCCGGGTTATATACAAGTCGGAGTAAGCTGGGCACTTTAATCATTGAAAAGGAAGCCCTGGGCGGCGAATTGGCAACTAGAGACTTGATAGAAAATTACCCCGGCTATCCCGATGGAATCTTGGGGCCGGAGCTTAGCTCAAGTATGGTGAACCAAGCAATCAATTACGGCGCAGAAATCCAACTCGGCAAAGTTGAACAAATCAAAATCGAGGGCAATCACAAGGTAGTGAAGACCTCCTTTGAGGAATATTCGGGCAAAGCGATAATTATTGCCGGGGGTGCTCATAATAAGAAGTTAGACGTACCTGGCGAGCAGGAATTTGCCGATAAAGGAGTATTTTACTGCGCCACATGCGATGGACCCCACTTTGCCAACAAAGTAGTAGCCGTTGCCGGCGGAGGAGACTCTGGCATAACAGAAGGGCTCTTTCTGGTTAGATTGGTGTCTAAGGTTATAATAATCGAAATGTTGCCCCAGTGCACCGCTACCAAAATCCTTCAGGATAGGGCCTTTTCTAATCCAAAGATAGAAGTAAGATGTGGCAGCAAGATAGAAGCTATTATCGGTGATGAGTGGGTTAAAGCACTAGATTTGCTCGACATACAAACCGGGAAGAGAAGCACTCTAGAGGTGGAGGGAATCCTGGTGCAAATCGGTCTTGAACCCAATACCGATTACTTGAATGGCATTGTGCCATTGGATAGCAAGGGGTACGTTTTGGTCAATGAGAAAATGGAGACGGAAATTCCAGGGGTTTTCGCTGCTGGAGATATTCGTCATAATTCAGCGATGCAAATTGCGACAGCAGTAGGGGATGGCGCCACCGCTGCCCTATCTACTGGACGCTACCTAGCAAGCCTCTAAGGACACTCAGCAGAAGTAAGAATGTGGCAGTACTACACTAGATTTGACGGTGTCATCTCAGATAACCAGCATGGCATCGCCAAAGCTATAGAAACGATATCTCTCAGCTATTGCTTCCTGGTAGGCTTGGTTAGTAAAATCTTTACCAGCAAAGGCAGTAACCAGCATCAGCAGCGTTGACTTTGGCAGGTGAAAATTGGTAATAAGGGCATCCACTATACGGAACTGATATCCGGGCAATATAAACAAACTTACCCAGCCCTTAAACGGCTCTACAGAAAGTGAGCTACTGACCTGAGCTGCTTGCTCTACAATTCTTACCGTAGTGGTGCCAACACAA
>DAOUZD010000096.1 GCA_030665795.1 Dehalococcoides sp. | reverse complement strand
TGGTGCGGAAAGGCTTATCTTTTTGACGGACGTCGTTGGTATCGGTGACCAGTCAGGCAAGTTGCTGCCCCGGCTATCGTCGAGTGAGGCGGAGGCGTTAATGGCTTCCGGCGTGGCTTCAGGAGGGATGATTCCCAAAATTGAGGCCTGCCTTAGAGCTTTAGCGACGACAGCAACGACACGCATCATCGATGGTAGAGAGCCACATGCTTTGCTCCGGGAGATGGAGGGAAAAGGCGGGGGGACGACAATATACGTAAATTAGTGAGGTTTGACAAAATGAGCAACTGGCAGGAGCTTGAAGGCCAATACTTTATGCACACCGTGGAGCGGATACCAATAACCCTGGTCAGGGGGGAAGGAGCGCGGGTGTGGGATGAGGACGGGCGTGAGTATCTGGACTTTGTGGCGGGCTGGGCAGTCAACAGTCTGGGGCACTGTCCTCCAGTGGTCGCCGAGGCAGTGGCCGAGCAGGCACGCACTCTCATTCAGACTTCGAATCAGTTTTATACTGTCCCCCAGATTCGTGTCGCCGAACTTCTGGTCAACAATAGCTGCCTGGACAAAGTTTTTTTCAGCAATAGCGGCGCCGAGGCTAATGAGGGGGCGGTGAAGTTAGCCCGACGGTACGGTCATCACCATTTGAACGGGGCTTACGAGGTTATTACTGCCACGAGTTCCTTTCACGGGCGCACGCTGGCGATGGTGGCGGCTACCGGACAGGCGAAACACCAGAAACCATATCTTCCTTTGCCGGTCGGTTTTATCAACGTGGAGTATAATAATATTGAGGCAATAAAGTCGGCGACTACCGATAAAACCTGTGCCGTGATGATAGAGCCGGTGCAGGGAGAAGGTGGTGTAAACCTGCCGGACGATGATTATTTGAAACGGGTAAGGGAGTGGTGTAGCCAGAAGGGCATGCTACTTATTCTGGATGAAATTCAAACCGGGATAGGCAGGCTGGGAACGCTCTTTGCTTACGAGCAGTACGGCATTGAACCTGACATCATGACGCTAGCCAAGGGCCTGGGCAGCGGTGTGCCAATCGGGGCGATTCTGGCTAAAGATAGCGCCGCCGTTTTCGTCCCCGGGGAACATGGCTCCACTTTTGGGGGCAACCCTCTGGTCTGCGCCGCAGCTTACGCCACGCTGAAATTTATGATTGATAATGACATTCCCAGAAATGTCAGGGAGGTGGGGCAGTATCTTATGGGCCGGCTGGAAGGATTAAAACCAAAATATGGGTTCATCACCGAGGTGCGGGGGCGGGGACTGCTGGTAGCGATGGAGTTTAATAGCGATATTGCGGCATCGGCATTATCGGCTTGTCTGGAAAGAGGTTTACTGGTCAATCGAGTCAAGCCCAATGCCCTGCGCTTTATGCCGCCGCTGATTATTGGCAACGCCGAAGTTGATGAGGCAATAAGTATTTTAGATAAAGCTTTATCCAGTGTTATATAATCAGGAATTATTAGCTTCTAACGAGACTCCTTGGTTTGAACTCTACATCTAAATCAAGGGCATCTGCAACCTTGAACAATGTGCTGATGGTGGTATTACGCCCACCATTTTCCAACCTTGATATAGCAGGCTGTTGCATCCCAATAATATTAGCAAGTTGAACTTGACTTAGACGTAATTCATTTCTGCGGCGTATCAAAGTTCGTATCAACTTATATTTGGGCTTGAGAGCCTCGTATTTCCTACGAACCTCTGGGTCCTTTAGGAGTTCTTCTTTAAAATCCTCATATCTTGTATTTCCCATTCCCACTTACCTCTCTAAACAACTTACCTTCAAATAGTATAACATATATGTTATACTATGCAAAGAAGTTTAGTTCTATTCTTGGAAATTTATCGTAGTTTATAGTCATTCATTCGCTTAACAGCTATCTCTATCTCCCTATCAGGCGTTTTTCTAGTTTTTTTCAAGAACGCATGTAGCAAAACAAACCTGCGTCCTGTAAATGCAAAGTAAAAAATGCGATAATAATCCGAACCATGATGTATTCTCAACTCTCTAATTCCCGATTTGCCAATTTTCTTAACATAGGGTAAACCTAAGGTAAAGGCAAATTCCCACAAAAGGTCGATGATATGCAGAATTTCTGCTTGCGCACTAGGGGATTGTGCATATATGAAATTCTTAACTGGTTCATTCCCTCTTTTATCTGAGTAAAAGTCAATCTGCCAATTCATATCTCCAATATAGCACAATTAGGCAAAATGACACATTGTTATATCTTGACACCACTCATTTTAGTAGTATAATCCGCGTTAAGGGAGGTGGGGTGTGTAAGAGAGGCGAGGTCTCTCTTTGACGCTCCTTTAGTTTCTGTTTCCTTAAAAGGAGAGAGAAGAGTTGCCGAATAGTATTCCCAAAAAGTCTAATCTATGAGATAATACTAAAAATGGGGATTAACATACGCAGGCTCGGGATAATAGTAGCCTTAACCATAGTGCTGCTGCTTGGCGCTGGGCTGCTAGCGCTCTCTTATTCCGATGTCGGGATAACCGTTGGTGTTGGGACGGGGGGGGTTCCCTTATCGGTGCCTGACCTTTCGGCGGTGCCGAAATCAGTGGCTGATGATGCCACCAAGCTGGCTACGGAGTTATTCGGGGATTACCAAGAGAAGCATGATGATTTTGTCAGCCAGTTATTAGCCGCCTACGTGGAGGCCAAGGACAAAGATTTTGTGGTCGTCTTTAACTCGGGGGGCTGGGGGTGGAATTTCGTTGAGAATTCCCCGGGTTGGTACAGTATTTCCAATGGTATTAAATCGGAGTTAGAGAACCTGGGTTATGCATCACTGATGCTGGACTATCGGCGGACAGGCGAAACTTTACGGGGCGTGATTGATGAGTTTGTCGAGGTAATTATCGCCTATCCATCGAAGGCAGAAAATTTAGCTTGTAGAATGGAGTTTCTCACCACTCACATTCCTGACCTCAAAGTTATCGTCACTGGTGAAAGTAATGGCACCGTTATTTCGGATAGTGCTATGAATATTTTACGGGATAATCCGCAGGTTTACAGTATTCAGACGGGTCCTCCTTTCTGGCACCAGAATGTTATGCGGGACAGGACGTTAGTGCTAAATTATAATGGCATAACCCCTGATTCTTTCAGTCAGGGGGACATTCCGGCGATACTCTGGACCAGCCTGAAGGCTTTAGTTGGTCTCTCTTCGCCGGAAGAGGAAGACCCGGGCCGGATACTATACTTTTTCAGGGCACCAGGACACGATTATTGCTGGCAGTACCCCGGTGTTTATTCTCAAATCAGCAACTTTTTAGAGCAGAATTTTGGGTTCAAGCAGGGATAAGCAAAATGTCTGGAAAAGTGGTTCTGGCTTATAGCGGCGGGTTAGATACCTCAGTTGCCATCAGGTGGCTACAAGAGAAGTATAATCTGGATATCGTTGCGGTTACCGTTGATGTGGGCAATGAGCGTGAGTTTTCCGCAATTCGGCAGAAAGCGCTTGACGCTGGTGCCGTGAAGGCACTGGTCCTGGATGCCAAGGAGTTGTTTGTCAATCATTTTATCTTTCCGGCGCTGAAAGCCGATGCCCTTTATGAAGGGCAGTACCCGCTGGCGACAGCGCTATCCCGGCCACTAATCGCCAAGCTTCTGGTGGACGTGGCACGTGAGGAAGAGGCAACGGCGGTAGCTCACGGGTGCACCGGTAAGGGTAATGACCAGGTGAGGATTGAGGTGGGCGTAAATGCCCTGGCGCCTGACCTCAAGGTTATTGCTCCGGCCCGGGAATGGGGCATGACCCGTGAGGAGACCATCAGTTATGCCCAGCGCTACGGTATTCCGGTGCCGGTTACCGTTTCCAGTCCCTACTCCACTGATGAAAACCTGTGGGGCAGGAGTATTGAGTGCGGGATGCTGGAAGACCCGTGGGTTGAACCCCCTGAAGAAGCGTTTGCCTGGACGAAGTCACCGGGCGAGACGCCCGATTCACCGGGCTACGTCGAGATTGGCTTTGAGCAGGGCACCCCGGTTACGATTGACGGGCAGAAGACGGACGGCATTACTTTAATTCAAAAGTTGAATGAGCTGGCGGGTGGTTATGGGGTCGGCAGGATTGACCATTTAGAGAACAGGCTGGTGGGGATAAAGTCAAGAGAGATTTATGAAGCGCCGGCGGCAACAGTGCTACTCCAGGCGCACCAGGCTTTGCAGGCGATGACCTTATCCAAAGAGCAACTGCGCTTCAAGCAAAGGGTGGCGGTGGAATACGCTGACCTGGTCTACAATGGCCTGTGGTTTACTTCACTGCATCAGGATTTAGCCGCTTATATCCAGTCTTCACAGCGTCATGTTAGCGGAACGGTGAGGCTGAAGCTATATAAGGGAAGCTCCAGTGTGGTGGGGCGGAAATCGCCCTCTTCACTGTATAGCTATGGTCTGGCTACCTACGATAAGGGCGATGTCTTTGACCAGAGCGCCGCGGCCGGATTTATCCATATCTGGGGGCTGCCGGTGAGGACTCAAGCCCAGGTGCAGGGCACCGGTAGCTTAGAAGAAGGCTAAAATGAGCCATATCAGAGGTCGTTTGCAAAAGGCGGCGGATAAACTGGTAACGGAGTATACTACCTCCGTTCCTTTTGACTGGCGTTTATATAAGCACGATATTAGCGGCAGCATC
>DAOUZD010000017.1 GCA_030665795.1 Dehalococcoides sp. | reverse complement strand
AGGAGGTGATTGATTTCAACAGAAAACTTTTTAAAGACGTGATTCCTAAAATATATTAGGAGGAGGTAAATAGGTGAAAAAGAAAGGATTGTTTATTACGCTAGCACTGGTTTTAGTGATGAGCTTGGTTGCTGCCTGTGCGGCACCCGCACCAGCTCCCGCACCTGCACCGGCTCCGGCTCCTGCGCCAGCCCCGGCTCCGGCACCTGCGCCAGCACCGGCACCTGCGCCAGCACCAGCTCCAGCGCCAGCTCCGGCGCCAGCCCCGGCTCCTGCGCCAGCCCCGGCTCCCGCTCCGGCTGCACCAGCCGAAGTGCATAACTGGATATTTCAATCACATACCGCGGCTGGAACCAAATGGCATGAAGGACAGGATAGGCTGACGGCTAATATTAATGCCGCCAGTGGCGGCCGCCTCGTTGTCACCCACCATCCGGCCGGTGCCGTTGTTCCCGCTTGTCAGGAGTTTGACGGCTGTGCCGAGGGCCTGCTTGACATGGGCAGCACCTGCACCATGTATTGGAAAGACCGGTTCAATTCTGCCAACCTGTTCACTTATACCGTTGCCGGCCTGTCTCCCGCCGAGTCCAAAATCTGGCACATGACGGAGGGTTGTGATTACCTTAACCAGATGATTCAGGAGGGCGGCTATGATGTCTACATTCCGGCCGGTGTTATCACCGTTCCCGAGATGTTCCTCAGCACCTCCGATAGAGAGCTCAAGAGCGCCGCCGACATCAAGGGCCTGAAGATTCGAACTGCCGGTGACGATGGCGTCATCTTCTCCAGAATGGGCGCCTCGGTCGTCTTCCTGCCCAGTGGCGAAATCTATGAATCTATGCAACGTGGCGTCATTAATGCCTTCCAGCTGAGCTCACCAGCCATGGACTGGTCATCGGCCACCTACGAGATTGCTGAATACGTCTATCTCGGAGGCACGCGCCAGCCCTGCGAGTGGCTTCCAGTCATGTTCAACACCGATTCCTGGAACGCGCTGGATGATGGCCTCAAAGTCCTGCTCATCGAACTCGTTCAGGCTGAGTCATGGAACTACTATGCCATGATGACACAGGCCGACCTGGTAGCAGTACAGGCCTACATTGACTACGGTACTAATATTGGCCCGATTCCCAAGGACATCGAAGAGGAAGTGGTCAGACAAGCCCTGATTCTGTACGAAGAGTTGGCGGCTGATGACCCGTTCTTCGCCGAGGTGTTTCAGTCCATCGAAACCTTCAAGGCTACTTACCGGACAGCCTGGCCAAGCGGCATGTAGGTCTATTGTCCCCTGCTTCGTGAGCCTTCACGAAGCAGGGGATACCCTGTTGACTGAATTAAGAAAAATAAACAATGAGAAAAATATTCAGGGCTATTGATGCCATCAGCGATTGGGCAGGAAGGTCAGGGCGCTGGTTAGTTGTAATCTTGATTATCGTGATGGTCATCGAGGTGACCATGCGCTATGGCTTTAATCATCCGACGATGTGGGCATACGAGAGTAGCTTGCAGCTCGGTTGCGCTCTATATGCTCTGGGTTATTGCTACGCCCAGCGGCACAATGCCCATGTCAGGGTCGATGTCTTCTACATCCATCTATCGCCCAGAGGGAAAGCATGGGTTGATGCCATTTGCGGGGTATTGATGTTTCTCCCGGTGATTGTCTTGATTACCATTGCCTCCTGGGAGTGGATGCTAAAGTCCTGGAGTATTCAGGAGAAAATGGTGGAGACCTACTGGTACCCGCCATATTATCCATTGAGAACGTTGGTGGCATTTGGCTGGACTATGCTCGCCGTTCAAGGACTGTCACAGATAACCCGTAACTTCTACCTGTTGATAAGGAATAAACCCTATGATTGAACTGAGCCCTGAATTAGTTACCATTATAATGCTCGGTGGGGTCCTGGTCTTGGTTTTAGCCGGTTTCCCCCTGGCTTACGTGGTCGGGATAATCGCCCTGTTCGTTGGACTCTTTGTGTGGCAGGGCCAGGTAGGACAGATGCTTTACCTGCGTGCCCAGAAGATAATGCTGAACTATACCCTGTTAGCCGTCCCCCTGTTCGTCTTTATGGGGGCCATGCTGGAACGCTCGGGAATAATTGAAAGACTCTATGAGGTATTATACCTGTGGTTCGGTGGCTTCCGTGGCGGACTGGCGTTAGTCACGGTGATTGTCGGCACCATTATGGCCGCCACGGTGGGCATCATTACCGCCTCGGTAACCCTGCTGACGCTGGTTGCTTTGCCCTCAATGATTAAGCGAGGCTATAGTAAGAGTTTCGCTACTGGTGCCGTTACTGCCGGTGGCGTTCTGGGCATTCTCATTCCACCCAGTATTATGATTGTCCTTTACGGGCCGATGGCGGAGCTATCCGTAGGCAAGCTTTTCTTCGGCGCCTTTGTTCCCGGCTTCATTTTGTCCGGTTTGTATATCAGCTACATTACCATTCGCGCTTTCATCCAACCTCATATTGCGCCGCCGGTGCCGGTGGAAGAAAGGGCAGTCCCCTTCATGAAGAAAACAGTTATGCTTGTCGTCTCGCTGGTTCCACCCGCCATCCTTATCATGTCAGTGCTGGGTGCTATTTTTATGGGCATAGCCGCCCCCACCGAGGCGGCTGGTGTCGGCGCCTTTGCCGCCACTCTGCTCGCCATCGCCTACCGCCGGTTTACCTGGGGAGTCCTGAAAGAATGCGCCACGATGACACTCCGGCTCTCCGGTTTTATCCTTCTCGTCGGGTCAATGTCTTTTGCCTTTACCGGCGTCTTCCTCGGCGCCGGGGGTGGGCAGGTAGTCACAGACCTCATCCTGGCTACTCCTGGTGGACGCTGGGGTGCCTTTGTCGCTATCATGTTTATCTGCTTCCTCCTGGGCATGTTTATTGACTGGATAGGTATCATCTTCATCATGGTCCCCATAATAACCCCCATCGGTGAAGTCCTGGGGTTTGACCCCATCTGGTTCGCCATCATGATTTGCGTTAACCTGCAGACTTCCTTCATGACACCCCCTTTCGCCATGGCTATCTACATCTGCCGGGGTGCTGCCGCCCCAGAACTGGGAGTGACTGTGGCGGACATTATCCGGGGTGTAATCCCCTTTGTTTTCCTCATCCTTATCGCCATCGGGCTGCTTGTCGCTTTCCCTAATCTTATCCTCTGGCTACCAAGTATGATGATAAGGTAATGCGGTAAAAGCAAATTAAATTGAGAATAAAGCGGCACTGTTTAAATTTCTAAAGCAGAGCCTAAACAGTGCCGCTACCAGTTTATACTATATGAATTTTATTCAGCGACTTATTCTGAGGTCACCTCCGCCAGCTATCAGTTTTTCCACCTCTTCCAGAGTAAACCAGGCCAAATCTCCCGGGCAGGAATGTTTTAGCACCGCCGCCGCATTTCCGTATTTAAGTGCTACCTCAATGTCCTCTTTCCGGGTAAGGTAACTGTAAAGAAAGCCAGCCGCGAAAGCATCTCCACTCCCGACCCGGTCCACAACCTCAACCTCATATTTCCGGTCTTCATAAATCTTGCCGTCCGCTAAGACAATGGCTGTCCAGTTGTTTCGCCACACCGTAATATTTTCCCGCAACGTTATCGCCACCACTTTGAAATTAAAGGTCGAAGCAAGCTTTTGCGCTACCTCCTTCCAGTCCTTACCTTCAATTTGGAATACCCGAGCCGTATCCTCCTCGGTAGTGATTAAGATATCAACGTATTGCATCAGCGGCGATAGTCCCGCTTTCGCCTGTTCCTGACTCCAGAGTCTGGCCCGATAGTTAAGGTCAAAACTAACCAGCAGTCCTTTTTCTCGAGCTTTAGTCAGGGCCTCAGTCGTGGTCGCTAAAGCGCTACTGCTTAGCGCCGGAGTGATTCCGGTGACGTGAAATACCCTCGTCTGGGAAAAGATGCTATTCCAGTCAACCATGCCCGGCTGTATCTTTGATATCGCCGACCCAGCCCGGTCGTAGAGAATCGAACTGGCACGGGGCAGTGCTCCGAGCTCAAGAAAATAGACGCCTAGCCTATCCCCATCCGCCCAGAGAATGTGTGAGGTATCGACGCCCTGCTCTCGGGCTTTGTTTTGCGCCATCCTGCCCAGTGGGTTTCGGGGCAGTCGGGTGACGTAGGACGTTTTAAGCCCTAGCCTTGCCGCGGCGACTAGGACATTAAGTTCCGCACCACCAATATTGACGTCAAGGCTCGTTGCCTGTTCGAGCCTTTGAAAATGGGGGGGACAAAGCCTTAACTGTACTTCACCAAAGGCGACTATGTCATACATATTTACCTCCCTGAAGTATTTTTACTTCAATGTGAGAATGATTAAGTTATTCTGGCAAACTTCTGCACCGTTCTGGGGCCTTTGTCAACCCCGGCATTCGTCATGGAGACTTCACCGACATATAGGTCCCCCCGTGAGTCAACGGCGATGGCGTGAGGCGCATGGAACAGGGCGGTTTCCTTGTCTTTGCCTTCGTTACCCCAGCGTGCCAGTAGCTTACCATCAATCGTAAATATGCTCACCCGCAGGCATAACTCGGAGACATATACCGTTTCCTCATCATCGATAAATATATCGGTGGGACGAATGACATCAGTCCATTCGGTGATAAATTCGCCCCGGGAATTGAAAATCTGGATTCGGCTGTTTTCACGGTCTGAAATCCATATGCGCTCCTGTTTATCTATCCAGATGTTGTGGGGAAGTCGGAACTGGCCCGGGGCACCCCCCGGTTCACCCCAGGAGAAAAGCAATTTACCATCAGGGGTAAACTTGTGTATCTTGGCGTTGCCGTAACCATCAGCGATATAGATTTCACCCGAGGAATTCAGTGCCACACCGGTCGGGCGATTGAATGGTGGGGCACCTCGTTGTATTCTTGCCAGACTCTCCCAAAAATCGAAGGTTCGGAAGTAACCGGTATCTGATGCTTGGCCCTTGGTGCCCAGTGTCATCAGCAGCTTGCCCTCAGGGGTGAATTTGGCCACGATATGGTTTCTATCGTCAGTGCAGTAAAGAGAACCATCAGGGCCAAGGCAGCTACCGTGAGCACGGTTGAAGAAACCTTCCCCCCACATGTTCAGCAAGTTACCCGCGCGGTCAAGAACCATTATAGGATGGTCACTTCTGTTTAGTATGTACACTCTATCGTTCGTATCATCAATGGCTATCCCACCAACGTCGCGAAACGACTCCCCTTCAGGGAGCTTTGCCCACCCATCAACTAATTCATAAGTGTATTTACCGGCACCGTATGGCATATTTTGCTACCTCCTTTTAGCTTATCTTTCCGAAGTATTTCCACCACTATTAGCGCTCTTTAGAATGCTTATCGGCCTGAAGGATTTATTGAGTTGGTTCCTTGGGCAAAGCCGCCGTCCACTCTTAGGTATTCCGCCGTCACGAAGTCGGAAGCATGGCTCGCCAGAAATATCGCTGCCCCGGCTAAATCATCCGGCTTTCCCCATCGGCCGGCCGGTGTCCGGTGAAGTGCGAACTCACCCAAATCAGGGAAATCTCTTCGCGCTGACACGGTTAAGGGAGTATCAATCCACCCCGGCAGGATGGCGTTGACTTGAATGTTATCCTTTGCCCAAGCAAGGGCTAGGGTGTAGGTTAGTGACACTATCCCTGCTTTGCTGCAGGCATAGGGGCCAACCTTCGCCAGGCCAAAGAGCGATGTCATTGAGCCGATATTGATAATCTTGCCACCCCCAGCCTCCTTCATCGTCGGGTAAACTGTTTTGGCGCAGAGGAAGGCACCGCGCAGGTTTATGTCCAGTATCCAGTCCCACTCTTCAACGGTATATTCCTGGGGCATCTTGCGGATGTTGACGCCGGCATTATTGACCAGAATATTGATGTGCCCAAACTCATCAAGGGCTTTCTTCACCCTGGATTGAATGCTCTTTTCCTGGCTAACATCCATATTCACGCCCAGCACCCGCACGTCAAACTTCTCCTTGATGTCCTGCACCGCTTCTGCTGTCTTGGCCTCGTTGCGTGCCGCGACCACAATGTCGCTCCCCGCTGAGGCCAGGCCGTCGGCAATTCCTTTGCCAATGCCCCCGTTACCACCGGTAACGATAGCCACTTTACCACGCAAGCTAAACAAATCGTCCATTAGCTACCTCCTGAGCTACTGAACTGAATTATAGCATAACTTGCCAGGCGTTCTAAAAATTTTCGGGAGGATTACTGGTTGGTATAATGTTTGCGCCCTGCTACCCCAAAAAAGAGAGCTTGTCTTATAAAAACTCTTGACATTTGGAGAAAACTCGTTTATAATTTGTCGTCAATATACCAAGTCAAAGAGAAGGGGGGTGATAGCATTTAAAAAGAATTTTCACACCGCTTGGTTCCAAGATTTTAGAAGGAGGAAGAAATGAAAAAGAGACGGACATTAGCTTTGGTTCTGGTGGTAGCATTGGTTAGTGGGTTAGTTGCTATTGGCTGTGCCGCACCTGCACCCGCCCCAGCTCCAGCGCCAGCTCCAGCCCCAGCGCCCGCGCCCGCCCCAGCTCCAGCCCCGGCGCCGGCTCCAGCACCTGCTCCCGCGCCGGCCCCAGCACCAGCCCCGGCGCCAGCCGCACCCGAGAAAGTAATCAAATGGGTGCAAGTAGCTCAGTGGAGTGACCCCATGCACAACATGATCTGGCTTTACAAACGCAACGAAATGCTTGAGGCAGCCACCAACGGTCGCTTTATCATTGAGTCTCACCCGACTGGTGCCATTATGCACGGTAAAGAGGCATTTGATGCCACCAATGACGGCACCATTGACGCGCTTAACTCGACTATGCACACCTGGATTGGCAAAATACCATCCTCCCCGCTGTTCTCCGCCCGTCCAATGGGGTTTACCTCGACGCAAATGGTGGCGTGGCTTGAGAACGCTGGTGGGCTGGAGTATATGTATGAGGTGCTTGAGCCCTTCAACTTCGGCTACACCGGCTACACTTATGTCACCACCCCGGAAGACTTCTGCTGGTCCAATGTCAAGATGGACACTCTGGAAGCCTGGAGAGGGGTAAAATTCCGCTGCAAGGGGTTCTGGGCGGAAGTTTTACAGGACCCGAGGGTTGGCGCTTCGGTGACCACTATCGCCGGTGCCGAGCTCTATGCGGCAGGGGAGAAGGGCATTCTGGACGCCTGGGAGTATTCCAATGCGTCCGTCGATATCGCCCTTGGCTTCTACGAAATCACCAAGTACCTCATGGTTCCGGGGATACATCAGCCGGCTACGGTACAGTGGGAGGCGGTCAATGCCAATTCGTGGGCAGCCCTGCCTGACGACCTTAAGGTAATCTACGATGCCGTCAACCACGCCATTGCCCCAATGGCATACACCGACATGGTGATTAAAGACGCCGAGGCATTCCAGTTCTTCGCCGAATTAGATGACCTGGAGATTCTGGTTATCCCGGATAAGTTGCAAGCGCAATTCTACGAGATATCCGATGACCTCTACAAGACGAAGAGCGCCGAAGACCCGTTTTTCGCCGAGGTGTACCAGAGCCAAACAGACTTCCTGGAAACGTGGAAGCTCTTTGAGCAGTACCAGACACCTAAGTTCTAGCTAAGTTTTGCTCAGACACTCACCCCCGCCAAACTTAAATTTATCGGGGTGGGGGTGAGTGTAAATGTAAACGAAACGGGATGGTTCGTTATGGTTGTTCTGGAACGCATTTTAAACGGAATTGACTTTATCTGTGTGTGGGCGGGAAAACTCACCTCTTACCTGATACTACTTCTCATAGCAGCTGTCGTTTACGAAGTTGTCTCAAGATATGCCTTTGATGCGCCAACGATATGGTCATTCGAGGTCCAGCGGATGGTGGGTGGCACCGTCTTTGTCATGGGATTTGCCTGGGTGCTCCTCATGAAAGCCCATGTCAGGGTGGACCTGTTATACCAGCGCCTGTCACCCCGTGGCCAGGCGATACTTGATGCCGTCCTCACCCTGCTCCTGGTTTTCCCGTTATGGATTATAGTCATGCCGCGTATGATTGAGTGGGTCCAGATCTCGTGGGCGATTCACGAGGAGAGCTCAGACAGTGCCTGGAGGAATATTATCTATCCCTTCAAGACGGTGGCACCGATAGCCATTTTTCTGCTGATACTGGCACTGGTGACCACCTTTATTCGTGACTTGGGAACTATCTTTAGAGGAAAGAGATGTTAAATATAGAGATAAGCCCGGCACTGATTACTATCCTGATGCTGGGGACACTGGTCATTGGTATCTTTTCCGGCTTTCCCTTGGCCTTCATCTTGGCCGGTGTGGGCTTTATCTTCGGCCTTCTTTTCATGGGAGAAGGCAGGATTTATGGTATGGCTATTGCCCAAACCTATAAGACGATGACCAATTATGTTCTTCTGGCAGTTCCCTTGTTCGTCTTTATGGGGACAATGCTGGGGCATTCCGGAGTTGCCGAAAAACTCTTTGGCACCATGCATCTTATCATGGGAGGGCTCAGGGGTGGCTTGGCCCTGGCCACCATCTTTGTCGCCACCATCTTTGCCGCCTGTACCGGCATCATCGGTGCCTCGGTGGTCACCATGGGGATAATCGCCCTGCCCCCCATGCTGGATCGGGGTTATAGTAAATCTCTAGCTTGCGGTACTGTCTGTGCCGGCGGCACCCTGGGCATCCTCATACCCCCCAGCATCATGTTAGTCATTTATGGACCCATGGCTGAGATTTCAGTGGGGAAGTTATTTGCCGGAGCCTTGGTTCCAGGGCTTATCCTTTCGGCACTATATATGAGCTATATCGCCATCAGGTGTGGGTTAAAGCCTGAACTGGGTCCCCCCTTGCCGGTGGAGGAAAGACGAGCCGTGCCCACCAGCCAGAAAATTACGCGGATGTTATTTCAGATGGTTCCCCCGATTCTCCTCATTTTGGGAGTGCTGGGCACCATCTTCGCCGGGATAGCCACCCCCACCGAGGCGGCCGGTGCCGGTGCCTTTATCGCCACCCTACTGGCTATTGCCTATCGCCGATTAAACTGGCCAGTTCTGAAGAGTACGACATATGAAACGATGAAGATAACCGGCTTCATAATGCTGCTGGTAGTAGGGGCGAGTATCTTTTGCAGCGTTTTCACCTACCTGGGGGGCGGTAAATTTGCCACCCAAGTACTAGCCGCCGTGCCCGGAGGCAAGTGGGCTTCTTTCGCCGTCATGATGTTCATGGTGTTTATCCTGGGCATGTTAATCGAATGGATTGGCTCCATATTCATTGTTGTCCCCCTGTTCACCCCGGTGGCGGCAGCACTCGGCTTTGACGCCCTCTGGTTTGCCATCGCCGTCTGTGTCTGTTACCAGACGGGGTTCCTGAGCCCACCCAATGCCCATGCCATCTTCTATCTCAAAGGTGTGGCTCCACCAGGAGTGGAAGTTGGGGATATTATCAGGGGTGTTTGGCCTTATATCTGCCTGATTCTGGTGGGGTTAGTTGTAATCACTCTCTTTCCACAATTGGTCCTGTGGCTCCCCAGCATTATTGTCGGCTAAGCACATAAAAATTAGGAAGAGAGGTGGAAATTCATGAGAATTGATGGAGACATCTGTATCGCTTGCGAGGTATGCATACCCTATTGCCCAATGGAAGCCATCAGCATGAAGGATGATGTTGCCGTCATCGACGAGGACGAGTGCGTGGACTGCGGCGTTTGCCTGAAGTCCGGCGTTTGTCCCGTTGACTGCATCATCTTTGAGCCGGCACCCTGGCCTCGCTCCTTACGCACCACTTTCTCCGACCCGAGAACCGAGCATAATGAAACGAAAATCGCCGGACGCGGGACG
>DAOUZD010000115.1 GCA_030665795.1 Dehalococcoides sp. | reverse complement strand
ACTGGCTGGGTGTAGCCAACTTGATTGGCATTACCCTTATCGCCGTCACCGGACTAAACATCCTGACTGGATACTGCGGGCAGTTATCTATTGGTCATGCTGGCTTCATTGCCGTGGGCGCCTATACTGCGGCTGTTCTAACCAACCGGCTGGAGCTTCCCTTCCTGGTAGGGCTAATCTGTGCCGGGTTTGCTGCCGGGCTCGTCGGGCTTATATTCGGCATCCCCTCAGTGCGGGTCAAGGGCTTTTATCTGGCAATTACCACCATCGCCGCCCAATTTATCATTATCTGGGTTATTAATCACTGGTCTGCGGTAACTGGCGGCTTTGTTGGTATTAAAGTGCCCTATGCTTCCATTGGCGGGTTTATCTTCAGTAGTGAGGCAAGCCAGTTCTATCTCATTATGGTCATTGCTGCCCTCTGCATCTTCCTAGCGAAAAATCTGGCGAGGAGCAGGGTGGGTAGAGCCTTCATTGCTATCCGGGATAATGACCTGGCGGCTGAGGTAATGGGGATTAATCTCTTTTACTACAAGCTGCTTGCCTTCTTTATTGGCTGCTTCCTGGCCGGAATAGCCGGCTCCCTCCTTGCCCACTGGATTGGCTTTATGAATGCTGAGCAATTTAGCCTAATCGAGTCAATACTGTACATCGGAATGTTAATTATCGGTGGTCTGGGTACTACTCTGGGCCCTATTCTGGGGGTAGTCTTTATCCGTCTTCTCCAGCAGGTATTAACCGTGCAGGTTGTTCCCTTTTTGGAGAGCACTGTGGCGCTACCTGCCGGATTTGCCACTGGTGTAACTCCAATGCTCTTCGGTCTGGTAATCGTCCTGTTTCTGGTACTTGAACCTAGAGGACTTGCCCACCGCTGGACGCTGTTTAAGTCGGCCTATCGACTGTGGCCATTTTCGTATTAACTGGCTAAGGAGGAGGTATAAGCTAATGTAGTGATATACTAAGGCTGAGGTAGTTAAAATCTTCAAGTTAACGGAGGATATGAAATGAAAAGGAAAAGGTTATTGGTAGCTGGGGCAATCTGCCTAGCATTGATAGTGGCTGTGTTGCCATTTGCCAGCGCCTGTGCTCCTGGAGAACCAACACTTAAAATAGGCATAACCACACCTTCATCGGGGAAAGCCGCCGAGAAGGGAAGTCCCATGGGACATGCCAACCTTGATTGCTTTAAGTACATCAATGAGGAGCTAGGTGGCGTTGCCGGATACCCTGTTGAGGTGGTGTGGCTGGACAATGGTTATGATGCTGCTAAAGTAGTCACCAATGTTAAGAAGTTCATGGACGACGGCTGCATAATGTTTGGTACCGCTTCATCAGCAATGATGACAGCGTCCATGGAGATCGCTAATCGGGCTGAGTTTCCTGGCCTGGCATGCTTTAATGCCCCCATACTGCACCGTCCACCAAAACACATTTATGGTCAGATGCCCGATTATGGAGATGACTGGTCAGCATTTGCTAACTATTATATGGAAAACATCTGGCAGAGTGAAGGCAAGCCCAGGATGGCACTGCACCTGCTCAATAACCCTACCGGTTACGGCGCTCTTGATGCATCTAAGGCGGCTGCGGATAAACTGGGTATTGAGATTATTGCCGTTGAAGAACACGCCACGACTACTATTTCCGAGATGGAATCCCTGACCCGAATCAAGGCGTTGAACCCTGATGTATTGTACATCTCCAGCACACCAGCACCTACTGCTGTTATCATCAAGAATGCCTACGAACTGGGCATGTATCCTGGCGTCACCATTGGCTGTGGTCACGCCAGTTTCACCAAGGCACTGGTTGACATCGCCGGGGCGGACATTGTTGAGGGTGTTTACGGCGTGTTCCCCACCGTGAATTGGGGTGACGATGTGCCCGGCATGGCCAAGATGACAGAATACTGCCAGAAGCTGCACCCTGAAGACTACGGCAATATGGACTACATTACCTCCTGGGCACAAAGCCTTATCATGGCTGAGATTCTAAGGTTGGCGGTAGAGACTGCCGGCTCTGAGGTGTTAGCTAAGGGAGATGTAGAATCCTGGCGGGCTCTGGAGACCAAGGGCATCCAGAAGCTGCGCAACTATGATGTGGGTGGCCTGCACGGTCCGGTAAGCTATGCACCGGGAGATAACCGGTTGTCGAAGTCGGTAAGAGTCTTCCAGGTACAGGGCGGGGTAATCACCCCGGTGACAGGCTGGATTGAAGCCCCGGTGGTTAAGTACGAAGAATTCGACTGGTTTGGCAAGTAGAAACAACAGGCAGGGGCTCCACAGTAGCGGAGCCCCTGCTGGGGAGAGCTAAATATGCTCAAGCTAAATAACATTGAGGTTACCTACCTCAATGTTATACGAGTGCTGCACGGTGTTTCTATGGGTGTAGAGGACGGCTCAATTGTTGCCCTCCTTGGGGCCAACGGTGCTGGTAAAAGCACTGCCCTCAAGGCAATATCCGGCCTACTCCATGTTGAGGAAGGAGAGGTCACCGATGGCAGTATTGAGTGGAACGGAGAAAGAATAGACAGGAAAAGTGCCGAAGAGGTCGGGAAGTTAGGCATTATTCAGGCACTAGAGGGACGCCGGGTCTTTGGGCACCTCAATGCCGAAGAAAACCTGCTGGTTGGTGCTTATCATCGTAAGAACCGCCGTGCGGTCAAACAAGACCTGGATATGGTTTACAGTTATTTCCCGCGCCTCAAGGACCTCCGGCGTAATACCGCTGGCTACCTCTCTGGAGGCGAGCAGCAAATGCTAGTCATCGGCCGGGCAATGATGGCAGCTCCCAAGCTGATGATGCTGGATGAGCCGTCATTAGGTCTGGCACCGCTGTTGGTTGAAGAGATTTACGATATTATCAACCGGTTTAATAGCGAGCAAAAGACATCGGTGCTGCTCGTCGAACAGAATGTCAGAATTGCCCTGAGCATTGCTCACTATGGTTACGTTATGGAAAATGGACGGGTTGTTCTTGACGGTACGGCTGATTTCTTGAAGAATAACGAGGATGTCAAGGAGTTCTACATCGGGCTATCCGCCGTGGGTGCCAAGAAGAGCTACCGTGAAGTAAAACACTATAAGCGGCGAAAGAGGTGGCTATGAAAAATAAGCCGGATGAATTTTTTGATGAACTAGAGATAATGTCGGCTGAGGCAAGAGAAAAATATTTCAACCAGAGGTTGTCACAGACCGTCGACCATGCTTACCGCTATGCTCCGGCAGTGAAGGAAATGCTAGATAAGGCAGGGATTAGCCCGACCCAGATTAGCACAGTAAAGGATTTGGAGAGGTTACCCATCACTCGAAAGACTGACCTCATAGACCAGCAAAAAGCCCATCCACCCTACGGAGGATTTCTCGCTATTCCACCAGAAGAAGTCGACCGCATCTTTATTTCACCCGGCCCTATTTATGAACCTGTTCAAACGGCCAGTATCCAGTGGTTTGCCAAGTCATTTTGGGCAGCCGGATTTCGAAAGGGGGACGTGGTTATTAACACCTTCACCTACCACATGTCCCCCGCTGGTATGCTATTTCACGAAGCCCTGAGGGACTGCGGGGCAACCGCGGTGCCGATGGGTACCGGCAATACCGAGATTCAGATTCAGACCATGTATAACTTGACGGTTAGTGGCTTTGTGGGAACTCCCAGCTTCCTGATGACTATCATTAAACGGGCGGAAGAAATGGGCTACAACTTTCACCGGGACTTTTCTC
This sequence comes from Dehalococcoides sp., assembly GCA_030665795.1. Next base: position 414 of record DAOUZD010000115.1, on the reverse strand, counting down.
TTAAGCGAGCCTGGTTCACCGGCGAGATGCTGGCTCCTTCGCTACGAAAAACCTTTGAGGAGACCTATCAGATTGCTACAGCACAGGCTTACGCAGTTACTGAGACGGGTGGTGCCCTCGCCTACGAATGCCACGAGAAATCGGGTATGCATCTTATGGATGAATATGTAATCGAAATAGTTGACCCAGAGACAGGAAAACAGCTCAAGCCAGAAGAGGTCGGTGAAATAGTGGTAACCCCGGTTCACAATAAGGTCTGGGGCCTTATTCGCTTTGGCACTGGTGATATGTCTTCATATATCACCGAACCCTGTCCCTGTGGTCGTACGGCCAACCGATTGACCGGTATTGTGGGCCGAACTGGTGATGCCGTTAAAGTTAGAGGCATGTTTGTGGTAACGAAACAGGCCGAAC
>DAOUZD010000042.1 GCA_030665795.1 Dehalococcoides sp. | reverse complement strand
TCTATGCGGCTGCCGGTAGTTATGGCAGTGGCTAACCGTGCCATATCAGCACCAATTAGCATCTGGAGTGACCACTCTGATGCGATGGCAGTTCGAGATACCGGCTGGATTCAAATATTTGTTGAGAATGGGCAGGAGACGGTTGACAATGTCATCTGTGGCTTTCGCATTGGTGAAGATAGCCGGGTTTTACTACCGGTGATGATTCACCTGGACGGGTTTTCCCTGACCCATGTCATTGAGCCTATCATACTTCCTGAGCAGAGTGAAGTTAACCAGTTTCTCCCTCCATATAAGTACCCTCTACCGCTAGACCCGGAAAAACCGGTAACTATGGGAGCTTTTGGGCCACCTTTCATCTATACCGAGGTAAAGTGGGCGCAGGAAATAAATTTGGAAGCGGCTAAAGAGGTTATTCTTGAGTGCTGGCAGGAATTTGGCAAGGCCTTCGGGCGCTATTACTCCCCGGTAGAAAGTTACCATAGTGAAGGAGCTAAAGTCCTCCTGCTGACCATGGGAAGTCTTAGCGAGACTGCCATGGTAGCTGTGGACAAGATGAGAGGCGAGGGTAAAGATGTAGGGCTGCTGAAGCTTCGCCTGTGGCGGCCTTTCCCCTTTGCTGAGCTTCGCCAGGCAGTTAAAGATGCCGAGGTTCTCATTATACTGGATAGAGCTCTCTCCTTTGGTGGCCCGGGAGGACCAGTCTGCTCTGAGATTAAGGCAGCTTTATACCATGAAGCTAAGAAACCAAGGATAATTAGTTTTGTTGGCGGTTTGGGCGGCAGGGATATTTCCATGTCTGGCTTTGAGGAAATGATTAACCAAGGCATAAAAATCGCCCAGACGGGAAGTGAGCGGGAATTTGAAATATTTGGAGTGAGGGAATAATGGAGACGATTGCTATTCATGGTCCCGGAATAATAACTGAAGAAGAACCCTTTGCCCCCGGTCACCGTGCCTGTAGTGGCTGTGGCGAGGCTCTGGCAGTTAGGTTGGCGGCTAAAGCTATCGGGAATAATGCCATAATCGTTAACGCTACCGGCTGCATGGAAGTGGTTGCTTCACCGTTTCCTTACACTTCTTGGCGCATTCCTTGGATTCACACCTTATTTGAGAATGTGGCGGCGGTAGCCTCCGGCACCGAGGCCGGATTGAAGGCTATGGTTAAGAAAGGGAAACGTCCAGAACGGAATATTAAGATAGTAGGTATCGCTGGTGATGGCGGCACCAGCGATATCGGACTTCAAGCATTATCTGGAGCGCTGGAAAGAGGGCATGACTTCCTCTACATTTGTCTCGATAACGAGGCCTATATGAATACCGGGATTCAAAGGTCTTCCGCCACTCCCTTTGGTGCTTCGACAACTACCTCTCCTGCTGGTAAGGAGAGCCTGGGACAGGTGACTTGGAAGAAAAACTTACCGGCTATTGCCGCAGCTCACGATATACCTTATGTTGCTACTGCTTGTCCCAGTTACCACCGTGATTTGATGAAAAAGGTGACCAAGGCCTTGGAGACTCCCGGGCCAGCTTATATCCACGTCCTATCAGTCTGTCCGACCGGCTGGAGGTGTGCCACTGATGACACTATAAAGATAGGTCGCTTGGCAGTAAGGACAGGGGTATTCCCCTTATATGAAGTGGAAAACGGGCAATATAAACTAAATTTGAACTTGCCAAAGTTGTTGCCGGTAAAAGAATATCTCCAGATGCAAGGAAGATTCCGTCACCTATCTGATGATACGATAAGTATAATACAAGAGAGAGTGAGCCAGGAATATTCCAGACTTGTGGAAATGGCAAGTAAATCTGGAGGGGAAAAAACTCAAGGAGAGTAAGCTGTTAGTCCTGACTATCAGGATTAAGCAAGGTAGCTAGCTTCAAGATTGTTCCTTAATGAATAATCGGCTCTGCTTAAACTGCGGGGTGTAGCGCAGCCCGGTTAGCGCGCATGGTTTGGGACCATGAGGTCGGAGGTTCAAATCCTCTCACCCCGACCACAAATTTTCAGAGTAGGTATATTTTGCCCACAATCATTCCAGTCTTTGAATCTAGACGGCAACGTTCAGCGCTGCCGGTAGTACGTAGAAACGAGCCGGCAGTTCACCCAGCAACTCACCATCAGCTTGTAAAGATACCGCCTCTCTAGATTGTATCTCTATCTCTCTTGCTCTCTTCATGGTGACTTTGGGATGGGTTAGGTGGGTGCCTTTGTACACTCGGGGCAATGACCAGAGAAGGTCTGGCTTGCTCAAATCACCAATTATCAATACATCGAGAAGACTGTCGGCAAGGTCAGCATCAGGTGCAGCCAGCATACCTCCGCCTCCATACTTACCATTGCTCACCAAAATAGTGCAAACCTTTCTTTCTGTCGCTTCACCATCCACGGTGAGGCTTACTTTCTTATTCTTATAAAACAAAAGGGCAGTAAACAATCCGGTGAGATAAGAAACCGTCCTGTTTAGGGTTTTATATTTCTGGGTGGTAGCTTTAACTATTTCAGCATCAAAGCCTAGGCCGGCAAAATTGACAAATAATCGCTTCACTATCTGGCCATTACTGAAATATTCAACGACCCCAACATCCACGGTAAACTTTCTCGGGTTTTTAAGACATTGACAAGCTTCTTGGTAAGCCCGGGGGATACCAATAGTGCGAAGGTAATCACCGCCGGTTCCTGTGCCAATTATACCCAGCATTACCTCGGCGATGTTACCTGCATCATACAAACCATTCACCACCTCATTTATGGTACCATCACCGCCCACGGACACCACTAACTCATAGCCCTTTTTAGCCGCTGATTTAGCCAGCTCTCTAGCATGGCCAGGGACTTCGGTCATATCATACTCGAAATGTAGTCCAATGCTTTGCAGCCAAGCCATAATCTGTGGCCATTTCTTGGCAGTTCTCCCGGCACCGGCGATAGGATTGACAATTAGTCGCGCATATGTCAAGCACTCATCCTCCTGAGGTTATTTATCCCTGCCCAGTTGTATCCACGGGACAGTATAACACATTAGGCTAAGGTAGGGGATACTTAGCATAAAGTTTTTTCCTAACAATATGACAAGAACTATTGACGACGGCTGTAAGAAACTGGTAAAATTTGTTGGTTTATGCGGCAAGCGGTTACCTATTACCGCATAGAGTCTTACCTAAAGAGGTTATGAAATGAAAGAAATAAAGATTATTCCCTGTCTGGATGTCAAAGATGGTAGGGTAGTCAAAGGGATAAACTTTGTCAACTTGCGTGATGCCCGAGACCCTGTGGAAGCCGCTGAAGCCTACTGTCGAGAAGGAGCTGATGAGCTTGTTTTTCTCGATATAATGGCGACTGTGGAGAGTCGGGGCACGGTAATGGAATGGGTGAAGAAGGTGGCCGGAAGAGTTACTATCCCCTTCGCTGTTGGCGGCGGCATCAGAAATGTTAAGGACATGAAGGATTTATTCGACCTCGGTGTAGATAAGGTCTCGATTAACACTGCCGCTGTTAAAAACCCCGAGCTCATAAAAGAAGCCTCAGAGGAGTTTGGCAAGGAAAAACTGGTGGTTGCTATTGATGGACGGAAGAATCCCTTAGGAAGCAACCTTCCTCGGCTTGAGGTAGTGGTAAAGAGCGGTAGTGCGGCCACCGGGCTAGACATCGTACAGTGGGCAAAGAGAGTAGAAGGACTGGGCGCGGGAGAGATTCTTCTCACCAGTAAGGATGCTGATGGCACCAAAGAAGGGTATGACCTGGAGATGACAAAGGCAGTTGCCGAAGCAGTAGCCATACCGGTTACCGCATCAGGCGGTGCCGGCAAACTAGAGCACCTTTATGAAGCAGTAACGATAGGAAAAGCAGCAGCAGTTCTGGCTGCTTCTATCTTTCACTTCGGGGAAATATCTATTCCCGAAGCCAAGAGATACCTAAAGGAAAGAGGGATACCAGTAAAGATATAAAGGAGGAAAAATTAAATGACCTTAAGTAAACCTAATGTCAGCGCAGCTACTTTAACTAGGAGCCGGGTGCAGGTGACTCAATCTGGGCTGTGTGTTACCTGTCTGGATGGTTGCACGGGTCTTTGCGAAGTGGGAAAATCAGCGGTCAAGGGGCGGGAGGTTCTTTATCCTCAACCCTTTGGCAAGGTAACTGCCGGGGCGGATAAGGACTATCCCGTAGATTTCTCTCACTTTAATATCCAGGGTACCTGTGTCGGCGCCGTTGGCGTGGAAGCAGATTCAGACAAAGCTTTCTTCTCTGCGGTGAAAGTCTCAACTGAAATTGGTGCCCAAGACAAAATAAAATTGAATGTCCCCTTCTTTACCGGTGCCTTAGGCTCCACCGAGATTGCTAGGATTCACTGGGAGGGGATGGCGATAGGTGCTGCCATTTGTGGAACGCTGACTGTTGTCGGCGAAAATGTCTGCGGCATGGACCCACAGGCAGAATTTAAGGGTGGCAAGGTAATCAGGTCTCCTGAGATGGAGAGAAGGATTCGTATCTTCAAGGAGTGGCAACAGGATGCTGGTGAAATCGTGGTTCAGTATAATGTTGAAGATGGCCGTCTTGGTGTGCCTGAGTATGTTGTAGAGAAACTTGGTGTTAAAGTGGTGGAAGCTAAATGGGGACAGGGAGCCAAGGATATCGGTGGTGAGGTAAAGTTAGAATCAGTGGCCCGTGCCAGGCAACTTAAAAAGCGGGGCTATGTAGTTTTCCCTGACCCGGATAACCCGGTTGTCCAGGAGGCCTTCAAGGTTGGTGCCTTCAACGAGTTTGAAAGACACTCTCGCCTGGGGATGATTGATGATGAGGCTTTTGTCGAGGAGTTTGTCAGGGAAGCGGAAAGATTGCGAGGTCTTGGCGCGAAACATATTAGTCTCAAGACAGGCGCCTACCGCCCATCCGACTTGGCAAGAGCGGTCAAGTGTGCCTCTGAGGCTAAAATTGACCTTCTCACCGTTGATGGTGCTGGCGGTGGCACCGGAATGAGCCCGTGGAGAATGATGAACGAGTGGGGTATCCCCACAGTTTATCTCGAGTCTCTGCTTTATGATTACCTCTCTCGCCTCGAGAAGAAAGGCGCTTTCATTCCGAGTTGTGCTATTGCTGGTGGTATTGCCCTTGAAGACCATGTCTTCAAGGCTATCGCTTTGGGTGCGCCCTATATTAAGGCAGTTTGTATTGGTCGAGCTAGCCAAACGGCAGCTATGGTAGGCAAGACGGTTGGGGAGAAAGCACAAGAGACGTTAGAAACCCCTGAGGGAAAAGAGGAAGCCATCTTTAGAACCTTTGCCGCTGCCGCCAACCTTAAGGAAAAGTATGGCAAGGGTTTCAACAAGATTCCTCCGGCTGCAATTGGCATGTACACTTATTATGATCGGCTGGCTACCGGTCTCCAGCAGCTTATGGCTGGGACGAGAAAGTTTGCTTTGAATTACGTATCAAGGGATGACCTAATGTCATTAACCAGGGAAGCTGTTGAGGTTTCTGGTATTCCATACCTAATGGATGTAGATGCAGAAAAGGTAGATAAAATCCTTTCCCGATAGGCAATAGACCGGCTAAACGGAGAAAAGTTTCTTTCTCTCTTAGAAAAAATGAATCCGTAGTCACTTTTTCCGACACGATTTAGTGACTAATGCCGTTGTCCATCATGATGACTTTTTAACTCACATACCTCTGTCAGTTCTGTCTTGTGGCCCGACAATCGTCATAGTAAAATGAACGTGGGCAACTGTGCGCAACTAATACCCATTTATTAGAAGAGGGCGTTAATGTTACCCTGGCGGCAATTTTTTCGGATAGTCTTTTTACTTCTTATGGTCAGTTTCTCGCTAATCCTTCTGATGAGATGCTCCTTGAACTAGGAGATGAGCTGGTTATGATTGGTACCCGTGAGCAATTACGGCCAATGGAGGGGACAGTATAAAGGCACAGACAAGTTAAGATAAACGGGGAGGAGAATATTAAAATGGCGCGAGCGGCGTCATTGTCTCCCTAGAGGCAGATAGCTCGCTAAAAGTAGTGGTGGTGGAGGCAGAAACTTTCTTTGACATATGATATAATTACGGATACAGAAAAGGAATCTCAGGTAAAGACGGCGAGGCTACCCAAGAAGGCAGACGAGACGAGTTATAATGGGAAGGTTATTGTAATGACTGAATCACCTCGACCGAAAATAATTGTCGGCATGCCTGCTTATAATGAGGAAAAATACATTGGTAGTCTAGTCTTGCAAGCCCGGCAGTATGCGGATGAGGTTGTTGTCGTTGATGATGGTAGCTCTGACCGTACCTCTAAGGTGGCGAAACTTGCTGGCGCTACCGTCATACAGCACGGGGAAAACAAAGGCTATGGAGCAACTATCCAGAGCATACTGGCTCAAGCCAAAGAGAGAAACCCCGATATTCTGGTGCTCCTTGATGCTGACTCTCAGCACGACCCTGAGGAGATATCCTCT
>DAOUZD010000101.1 GCA_030665795.1 Dehalococcoides sp. | reverse complement strand
CTTTGAGACTAGTATGGAGCGTCTTGCAAATACATCTGAATTGGGTCGGTATGGTTTAGAGTCTCTGTTTTGGTAACGGTACCGGACGCGATATCGGTGACTAAAGCGTATAACCTCTCCCCGGCCTCTTCGATGCTCTCTTCTCCATTTATTACCGCACCGGAATAGAAATCAATGCTTTCTCCAGCCACCTGATACGTCCTGTAATTTGCCGTAGTCCAGACCAGGGGGCTGGTCACCGCTGGAGAGGGTGACAGTAGCGTGTCCTCAAGCATGCCACCACCTCCCAACTGAAAAAATAGCAGCGTCGCACCAGCCGCAGCATAGCCGGGAAAGATACTGAGCTGAGTCATCCAGTTGTCAACGAAATATAAACCCTTGCCTTTAGGAATCTCGCCGTACTTAAGCACGCCTTGGATTGGGTAGGTACCGGCTTTGGCTATCGCACCGAGGGATTTCTCCTCCAGTGTAGTGATGCCACCGGCAATGTTTGATGGCACTGGATTGATTGTTCTTATATCCTCGCCGCAACTCCTGGCGCGTTCCTCGACGACATGTACCGCTTCAAGCAGTGCCGCCGCAACCTGTTTGTTTACGGCATTTTTGGCTAGAATATGTTCGGCACCGATTACCTCGGTCGTCTCGCCAAAAAGGGCAGTACCCCCGGCGGCAACGACCTTATCAATAAAATAACCGAGAACCGGGTTTCCGGCTAATCCAGAAGTGGTATCAGAGCGGCCGCATTTTACGGCAACAAAGAGATGGCTATCATCTACCAGTTCACGCCGTGCCTTGGAGGCATCTCGCACCATCTGTCTAGCTACCGTAATCCCTCTCTGTATCACCTGGAGGCTATCCGGATAAGCTCGTGAACTGATATGCTCCACTGGTTTCCCCGTTTCAGCTATTCGGCTGGCGATTAGTTCCGGCTTTAGTTCCGGGTAACCAGAACCATAACTGACATCATGAACAATAGCGCCAGCTACGTTTGGGTTTCTCCCCAAACCGATAAGCACTCGGGCGATTGTTTCTCGGTCTTTTTTCGTTCGGCCGCTGCCGACATCGGCAGTAATGATTGTCTTAGCTCCAGTAACAAAATCACATATTTTTGATGAGATTAGTCCTCCCGGGATGACCAGCACGTGGTTACGTATACCCACCGAACCATCGGGTCTCACATAGCCTAGGAAACTCATTAGCTGCCTCCTATCATCATATTCCCACGAGTTTTGTCCCCGAAATCAGAGCAACAATTATCAATCGCTCTTTCAAATTAAAGCAAATAGTGCCTATTCCCCTGTGATGGGAATAGTTTGATACGACAGCATAATACTATTTGGCCTCAAGACTGTCAATGACTAAAATAGGCTTGACGGAGCATAACAGTTGTAATATCATTAGTGGCGCTAGTTATCGATAAATTATGGTAATTTTCGGGAAGTTCGTTAGAATATTTACCTGAATCAGAATCAACAGGGTATTGTACCATGTAGAAAGGTTTAATATCGGCTGACCAACGAGCCGGGAAAGGAGGTGGTTATAGAAATCACAAATTGATGCCAGAAGGCATCTCCAGAGAAAAGTAGTGTAGTGATGACATAATCGATTCAAAACAGGAGGGTTTTTGTGACCAGTAAAGGGGCTACCAGAGATATTGCCGAATTTGCCCTGAAGACTACCTATGATGACTTTGATGACAAGTTGCGGCAACGAATGAAAGAGATTCTGCTTGACAGCGTTGGCATGACCCTACCCGGTGCTTTTATGACTCAGGCTAAAGCGGCGATAAACTATATCAAGGAGCTCAGGGCTCCTGAGGAGGCCGGGGTTTGGGGTGCTGGCTTTCGCACTTCAGCGGAATGGGCTGCCGTAGCCAATGGCTGCTCTTCCCATGACACCGAGTTTGAAGATGATACTTATCCCGATGGAACCTACCAGGTAGGTATCTTCCCGGGAATTTTTGCTCTTGGGGAAAAGCTTCACATTTCTGGAAAGCAAGCTATAGAGGGGTTTGTCATTGCCTTCGATATCGCTGCCAAAATTGGCCTGTCCTCTCTTGAGTGCATGACACGGGGATTCACCGGGCCTGCTCTCTTCTGCACCATAGGAGTAGCCGCCAGTGCCGCCAAGATGCTGAAGCTTGATGTGGACACTACTGTACATGCAGTTAGTATTGCGGCATCTCATGGTTCTGGACTGCTCAAGCAGACCGGTGCCGGGGCACATCTCTACGAAGCAGGGCTTGCTTCCAAAGATGGGATTAGTTCGGCCATGCTGGCCAAGCACGGTCTTACCGGGCTACCGAATATCATCGAGATGCCGATGGGGTTTCTGGATGCTGTGGCAGGAGTGACTGACCCGGACCTCAAACTGGGAGAGGGAGGATTCCATTCGATAAATATTGGTATCAAGAGGTACCCTTGCTGCTTCATGCAGCAGCAAGTTATGTTTGGCTTCCTCGAGCTAATCAGGGAGAACAATATTTCGGCTGATGATGTGGAGAGCATTGAGGTAGATGTCCAACCCGGCTTCCTCAGACCGGTGCGCTTCCACCATCCAGAAAATGAGGACCAGGCCAGATTTAGCCTGCCGCACAGCCTTGCCGTCCTGCTATTGGACGAGAAGGTATTTCTTGATAGCTACAACGAGGAGAGGGTTCACGACCCCAAGGTGAAGGCTTTGCGGGATAGGGTAAAGTTAATTGTTCATCCAGAGTGGGATCTACCTGGCATATCCGGCCATGACAACCCGGTAAAAATCCGCCTAAAGGACGGCAGGGAGTTCTCCAAGGTATGCACCAGTGCCGATGTATCCATGATTCTGGGTACTGATGAGATAATGGAGAAGTACATGGGCTGCGCGCTGCGGGTGGTTTCCAAGAGCCGTGCCGAGCAAATAGCCGATATGGTCTTATCTCTGGAGAAGGTAGACGATATCTCAAAGATAAGTGAGTTGGCCACTTATCCTGACAAGTAATACCTGTTAGGCAGGTGGATTGAATACCAGTAAGGACAGAGGGGGGCGGTGACACCCCCCTTTCTCATTAATGAGAAATAATATTATATCCCGCGATGGTAGAAACTGATTTACTGAAGCGAAGCGCTCCTGAGTACATTGAACCGATACTAAAGCAGACCACACTACGGAGATTATGCCAGCCTGAGGAAGTAGCCGCCGCAGACAAGACAGGAGAAGCAAGAAAAGTTATAATAGCAATGTCATTGACCAGGGTTTTGAATTGCTAAGCGTCCATTGTTTCCAATGGCAAAATGCCTGTTTGCAGATGATATACACCTGAAAGCGAAACAACTCTTTGATACCAGGAGGTTGAAAGTGGAAGAGAGTAAAAGAATCGGGATTCTAACTGGAGGTGGAGACTGTCCGGGCCTTAATGCCGCCATCAGAGCGACGGCAAAAACAGCAATCCGAATGGGTTATGAAGTGATAGGCATTCGAAATGGTTGGAAGGGTTTTATTGATGATGAAAATGTGATATTGGATAGCAACAATACCTCAGGAATCATTGATAAGGGAGGCACAATTTTAGGAACTTCAAGGTTGAGTCCGTTCCAGATTGAAAATGGCCCCCAACGAGTTTTTGATGGGTTTGAGAAACTGGGACTAGAAGCACTGGTGGTTCTGGGAGGAGAAGGTACCCTGAGTTGCACGAGTCGACTGTTCGAAATGGGACTGCCGGTAGTAGGGATACCGAAAACAATTGATAATGATGTGAAAGAAACCAATTACACGATAGGGTTTCAAACCGCCGTCCAAATTGCCACTGACGCTCTAGATAGGCTTCGTTCCACTGCCGAAAGCCATCATCGGGTAATGCTTCTTGAAGTAATGGGCCGCCGCACAGGTTGGATTGCCACCTATGCTGGTATGGCTAATGGAGCAGACGCGATTCTGATTCCTGAAATTCCTCTGGATAAGGAAAGGATAGAAGAACTGTGTCGAATGCTGAAAGGGAGGAATCGGAGAGGTGCAACCTTCAGCGTTATAGTCGTGGCAGAAGGGACTGAGTTAGAAGGAAAAACTATAGGAAGGCAAAGCTTTGACACATCGAAGAACGAAATGACATTTAGACTGGGAGGAATAGGAAACGTGCTAGGAGAAATCATTGAGAAGGGAACCGGGCTTGAGACCAGAGTGTCCTCTCTGGACTATATTCAGAGAGGAGGGACTCCAGTGGCTTACGACCGAAGCCTGGCTACCGCTTTTGGGGTAAAAGCGGCCGAGCTTATCAGAGATAAGAAATATGGAGAGATGACGGCTCTGAAGGGGAATAGAATTACTAGTGTCGCTTTAGAAAAGGTGGCAGATGGAATCAAAACAGTAAATCTGAATGTCTATCGAATAGCCGAAATATTCTTTGGTTAGGGGTTGAAAAGAAAAACGAGAATAATGCCAGGCGGCAGGGCAATGATATTAGCTGTAAATCGTCAAAAAGGCTTCGGGATTTCAGGTTTGTTCTGTGCCTGCCGTTGCAC
>DAOUZD010000014.1 GCA_030665795.1 Dehalococcoides sp. | reverse complement strand
TAAAGAAAGGGGCATCAGCCCCTCGAAATAAGCTATCTTCGTCATTCTTTTTCCCGATAAGAATACAAATAGCGGCATCAGGGTCATGAACCAAGCAACTCACTTACCACCGCATTTATTTCGCGTCCATCCGCCCTACCTTTAAGCTGAGGGATAAGCTTGGGCATAACTTTGCCTTTATCGCCAGGTCCCTCGGCGCCCACCTCGGCAATAACCCGGCGAGCTGCCTCCACAATCTCTTCCCGTGTCATCTGCGGCGGTAAATATTGCTGAAGGACAGCTAACTCCGCTTCTTCCTGAGTCACCAGGTCCGGGCGGTTTCCCTGCTTAAAGGCTTCAATACTTTCATGACGCTGCCTGACTTCCCTGGCAATAATGCCGAGGATATCGGCGTCCTCTAGAGTCGCCTGCCGCGCAATCTCAGCATTGCTGATGGCAGCCATCAACAATCGGATAGTAGAACGCTTTAGTTTATCCCCGCTCCTCATTGCCTGTCTGAGGTCATCAGTCAACTTCTGTTTCAGGTTTGCTTCCTGCTCCATATCAGCCTCAGGTGTCAACTATCTTCTCATTGCCCGAGCCACGTTGCGTCTCCTGGCAGCTCTTTTCCGCTTACGCTTTACGCTGGGCTTTTCATAATGCTCTCGACGGCGTAACTCTGACATAATACCGGTCTGCTGGACCCTCTTGTTAAATCGTTTGAGTAAACTTTCAAAGCTCTCATTCTCACTGGCCACTACCTTAGCCACATAGCATCAACCTCCTTCTAAAACCACACTTTTAGCTTAAGGTCTATCCAGGTTAAAGGAACTCAGTCTCCAAACTTCACTCCCCTAACATCCCTGACCCATCACATTTTAGTCAGTAGAAATTGTCCTGTCAAGAAATAAGGTTTTTAAAAACTCACCGATTTTAATGAAATTTCAGCAATATTTTAACGGGTACTTAACATCGGCAGACTAAGATGAAAGTATGTGGACAACTGGCTAGAGGATAACATCTAAAAGAATCCAAGGGAGTATTGACATTTGCCATTTGGCGAATTACAATAAAAGAAAGTAAGGAGTGTAAATATGGTACGAAATGATAATAATCTAGGCCGAATACTCAAGCAGCAAAGGATTGCGGTACCGCTGACTCTCCAGGAGCTTTCGACCACTTCAGGGGTATCATCATCCCATCTGGGTCGCATTGAGCGAGGCGAGCGCTTCCCATCAGCCCATATTCTGCGGAGAATTGCCAAGCCTCTGGGCTTTGATGAGGATGAGCTATTCACTCTGGCTGGTTTCCTGTCCCCCCAAACTCCCGGCGTTGCTGAAGAGAGCGGTGCAGGCTATGGCAGCCGGCGCTTGGACCCCTATGTGGCCAATATGCTGGCTGAGGAGCCGGTTGAAGTACAGCGCGCCGTGATTGGCATCCTCAACACGCTAAAGATTGTCGCCAAAGCGATGACTAAAGGAATTGACTAGCGCCAGTTTGACCAGAAACGAACAGTATAGACCAACCCTGCTGTGGTAAATTATGCAGAACCTGAAGCAAAATACCGACCAAATAACAGAACAAGACGAAAAGAGAATAGGCTTTGGGGATGCTACCGTTCATGAGCTTAAGACCTTACTCACGGCCATTATTGTTTCTGCGGAGCTTCTGTCTGATGAGCTTCAGATGTACCCAAAAAGCATGTCCCTAAGATTGACGCAGAACATTATCCGAAATGCCCACAGCTTAGATGAGAAGCTAACCAATTTCTCCGAAATGGCCGGATTACTAGCGGGGGATTTCTCGTTTCAACCAGAGCAAATTGAAATTGAGCCGGTCATCCATGGTGTGACGGCACAGCTCTACCCAATCATGCAAAGCAAAAAGCAATCCCTGGCCGTGGAGTTACCGGCGTCGCTACCTCCGGTCAAGTCACACCGTCAGTATCTGGAGCAGATTCTGCTAAATCTGCTCACCAATGCCAGCAAATTCACTCCGGAAGGAGGTAAGATAACCGTCAGTGCCTCACAAAATGACAAGAGCCTGGTAATTGAGGTAGCTGACAACGGGATGGGTATCCCGGCGGATAAGCAAGAGCTAATATTTCAGCCTTATTACCAGGTCAATGGTGGCAGAGGTAGCGGGTTGGGATTAGCCATCACCAAATTATTGGTTGAGCTTCACGGCGGTAATATTTGGCTAGAGAGTGGCTCGGGGCAAGGCAGCCACTTCTTCTTCTCCCTGCCCCTGTAAAATCATTCACAAACCGACACGTTTTTAAGGTCTAAAATGAAAGTAGTCGTAATTGACGATTCTCCCGAGATTATAGAGGTTGTCTCACTGTGTTTCCAGCTGCGCTGGAGCGGTACTGAGGTGATTCCAGCCAACGACGGGGCGAAAGGACTATCCCTTATCGAGAGCGAGAACCCCGAGCTGGTTATTCTGGATATAGGGCTACCTGATATGGATGGCTTCCAAGTTCTCCGCGAGATACGGCGCTTCTCCCAAGTGCCGGTGGTCATGCTAACCGTTAAAAGTGAAGATACCGATATTGCCCGAGGGCTTGAGCTGGGGGCAGACGATTATGTAACCAAGCCCTTCAGCCATATTGAACTGATAGCCCGGATACAGGCGGTGCTGCGCCGTGCCCGAGGGTTGTCAGCTACCGCTGAAGAACCGCCTTTTGCCAGTGGCAAACTACGGGTCGATTTCGCCCGCAATGAGATTACCGTAGACGGAAAGCCGGTAAAGCTCACCTCTACGGAATATAAATTGCTCTACCACCTAATCAAGAACGAAGGGCGGTTACTGACCCACGAAAACCTGTTATCCAAAGCGTGCGGGGAAGCGTACCGGGACGCCAGAGACCTGCTCAGGGTACATATTCAGCATCTGAGGCAGAAGCTGGGGGATAGCGTCGAGTCACCCAGCATTATTGTCACCGAGCACGGGATGGGCTATAAGTTTATGAGGCCAACCTAATAGTTAGTCAAACCGTTCTTCACGTCTCTGCGGCGAAATCACCCTACCACTCATAATTCTTGCCCAGTTTTGTCTTCTTTACGAAACCTTAACAGAACCTTTACGAAATCTTTATCTTTTTTATGCCCATATTTATACTTGCGTGTTAAATTTAGACTATCGAAGATAAATTATCTTCAAAGGAGCTAAAGATGGAAAAGGTTAGTGTCTTTCTGGCCGACTGGCAAGTGCTTTTCCGAGAAGGTATACACTTTACTTTATCTGGTGAGGAAGATATGGAAGTTATTGGTGAAGAGACCGGGAATGAACAGGCGCTAGCTTTTATTGAAACAAACCCGCCGCAGGTGGCTATTCTCAATGCCAACCATGATAAGCTCAGTGGTGTTGAGGCAACGCGCCGCATCAAGCAGAACCTGCCCGAAGTTTCGGTGATTTTAATCATGGATAGCGACAATGATGAGCAACTTTTCGCCGCCATGAAGAGCGGGGCGAGTGCCTGCCTGAGCAAGGACATTGACCCGGAGGTTGTGGTCAATACCATCCGGGCGGTGGTTCAAGGCAGTCAACCGATAAGTGAAGCCCTCTTGAGACCGGAAATTGCTTCCCGGGTTCTGGCCGAATTTGAAGTTTTCTCCTCAATAGGGAAACAAGTGTCTGACCTGCTGGCCCACCTTACTCCCCGCGAAACCGAGATTTTGCGCCACATTGCTGATGGAAACTCGAAAGAGCAGGTGGCCGGGACGCTAGGCATGAGTGAAGGGGTTATCAGCCATAGACTCGGGGCGGTACGGCATAAGATGGTGGCTAATGACCAGAAGCAGATGCTGATTGAGGCAACGCAAAGTGGTCTGCCCTCAATGTCAAGGGTCAGCTTCAGCGGTAAGCCAGCCGCCGAGTATATAACCAAAGAAGAATTCGACGCTTTCAAAGAAAGTTTAAAGGAACGCTTTAAGTCGCTTATCGGGGAAACAAGTTAAGCATTAAAGGTAACGGGGGGTGATCAAATGTGAAAAACAATAATAAAGAAGGTGGCAGGAATTCCTAAAATTAGAGCCGGAAGGGAAACCTACCACCCTTTCAGGAGTTTGATAGAATTTTCTCATAATTTACAAGTGTTTGTCAATTAACTACAAAACAGGAGGTAATGAAAAATGAGTGCAATAATTAAAGGAGCTGGCGGAAGCGCACTGAGGCGCTATTTTATCGGCGCTTTGGTAGCGGCGCTGGCAGTTACCGGTGGCTTGTTTGCCTATGCCTACACCACACAGACAACTACCCTTGGCGCCGTTTCTATTTCATCTGACTTCGCCAATGTTACGGTCAGTAATACTGTTCCTAATTATCCCGTTCTTGGAAGCTACCGGGGCAAAATACCCCAAGGCAACCTGTTCAATATAAGTCCAAGCGCCAACTATTCAGGTGACCTTCAGGTGAATGTCTACCTTGACAACCTTGACCAGCTGAGCTACAAATACGGACTTTTACTGATGCGGGTGCGCATTGTGGACAGCGGCAACAACACGGTGGATGTGGAGAATCTCACCAAACCACTCACCCTGCACAACGGCGTGGTTAGCTTCACTTGCGACGGTCTGACCCCTCTGACTACCTACTATATTCAGATGACCGGTGGGGTCTACCGAACATACCCCTGGTTATACTTAACCGGCAGTGGGGGTTCATATGTCCCGTCAATCACCGCCGAAGTGCTCCAGGCTGGCTTGTAAAAATAGCCGGGTCTAGTAAACGGGGTTGTCTTACTCAAGGCAGCCCCGTATGCTCAGAGCCAAGGGGTGATTGAGAAAGCAGGGCAAACGAGAAAGGTGGTAGCGATATAAGAAAAGGAGCAAAACAAGGAAGTACTACCACTCAGTCAAGATTAGGTGTATAATATTAGCAAAAGCCTAATAGTTGATAAAAAAGGTGACAAGAGGTAATATTCTGGCAAATAAGAAACCATTTGTCAGTAAAAGCGGAGGGTAAAAGTGAAAAAATTTCTACTCATCGGTTTAATAGCACTACTGGCAGTTACTGGCGGCATGTTTGCCTATACCTTCACCACGGCGACAGCAACCATTGGCGTCACCGCGCCAACATCAGACTTCGCCAATATCACGGCAAACAGCAGTATCACGGCACCGACCGTCTTCGGGAAATTCACCGGCACCTGGCCAACAAGCAAACTATTTACCGTAACCCCGGACGCAAGCTACACCGGTGACCTGGTGATAAGTGTCTATCTAGTCAATTCCGGGGAGCTGATTCGGCAGTACCACCACCTCAACATGGAACTTCGGTATACAGACAATACCGGTGCCATGGCAGATGAACAGTCGGAATCCCAGGTCCTCAGTCTGCAAAATGCTCAGGTCTTGTTTACCTGGACCAGCGGCAATGGTACCAGTCCGTTCTCGGTGGACATTGTCGGGGGTAGCTTCCGCATGCACCCGTTTAAGACATTGACCGGTGGCAGTTACCAGCCACAGGTATGGTGCGAGGTTACGCAGAGGTAATCCAAGAACAACTTAAAAATGAGTGAATGATAAAGCAGTGGGAAGGAAACGCAAAAAAGAAATTTTATCTAATTGTTGCTTTGGCGCTCGTCCTGATAATCAGCGGCGGGGCATTTGCTTACACCTATGCCACTGCGGTAGGAATAATTAATGTTGACGCGCCCACGGCAGATGTTGCCACCAGTAACACTGCTGCCAGCCAGCCTGACTGGAGTTCAGTTACCGATAATCTATCCGAAAACACCACCTGCGGAGAAGTGCCCACCGGTGACCTGTTTGATATAACCCCTAACGCCGCCTATACCGGTGACCTGCAAGTTGGGGTCTACCTGACCAACGCCGGCAACCTGACCAAAGCCTACAAGTACCTCAATATGAAGTTATACCTTGAGGGCTCGGCTTCGGCGAATGAGACACCCAACTATCGCCTGCTCACCCTGCAAAATGGACAGTCTAACTTTTCCCTGACCGGTCTCAAATCTACGGCAAAAAGCTGGGTCCAAACGACCCAGTCTGACTTCGAGGGTGGCAGCCTAACTAATCTTGATACAACGACCAGCCCCGGCGATGTCCTCCTAGATAAGTTTACCGATACTGTCACCGATAGCTTTAATGATGAGACCAAGATTGCCGCTTCCACCAATGTTACCGTTAGCGGTGGTCAAGCCAAACTTACCTACGCGCCTGGCGCCTCCGACAACGAGACCCTGAGACCGAATGCCGCCGGTGATGAGACCGGCATTCTAGAACAGTTTCCAGATTCGGGGGCCCACTGGGATAAAGTGGATGAAGCTGTATCTGATAATGATACCACCTATGTTCAAACTAATTATTTTGACTGGCAGGAGGATTTATATAACACCGCCAACCACTCTACCGGTTCGGGCACGATAAATTATGTTAAGGTTTATATGGTGGTTAAAGCCATGGGTACGCCGGCGCAACCTTCGGGTTATGTCCACATCAAGACCAATGGTGCAACATATAACGGGACTGAGGAGCAGGTAACCACCGGCTATGCCACCTATTCCTATCAGTGGAATGACAACCCGCAAACCGGTAACCCCTGGACCTGGAGTGAAATAGATGCTCTGCAAATCGGTGCCGGGCTCAGAAGGTGCAAATCGGGAGGAGGTTTGACAACACGAAACACGCGCATGACCCAGGTCTATGCCGAGATTAACTACACCCAGATAACTTACAACTCGCCGGGAACCATTACTTCCGTTAATCTGCTATCCGGTGAGACCGTGGCCAGCATCGACGATTTTTACTACGATGCCTCGGCGATTCCTTCCGGAACCGGCTTGAAAGTCCAATTTTCCACCGATAACACCAGCTGGTACAACTCGTCAGGCACGCTCAATGGCTGGGACACGATGTCTCAGGGAACGGATAACATCAGTCTTTCCGGCCTGGGCTGGTCCGGGGCCAACTTCTATTACCATATGGAATTTACCTCTGACGGAACCGATACCCCGGTGCTGGACGAGATAAGGGTTTACTTTTCGACATACTATACCTCGGGCGACCTGACTTCCTCTACCCATGATGGTGGGGATTACGGTAACTGGGACTGGGATACGATCTCCTTTACCATAAATGAGCCATCAGCGACGGATATCAAGTTTCAGCTAAGGTCAGCGGCAACTGAAGGAGGGCTTAACCTAGCCGCCTGGTATGGGCCTACCGGGACGACTGACTACTACACCACCAGCGGCACGGCGATTAACTCCGTGCATGATGGTGACCGCTGGATTCAGTACAAGGCATACTTCTCCGGTCCGGGCACTAACACACCGAAACTGAGCGATATTACCATCACCTATACCGTCGCTCTGGTGGCTTTCACCGTGGAAGTTACCGGCGGCGGTTACTGTCTGATTTCCGATAATACCTCAGAGTGGGCGGCGGGATGGACGACGACTCCAGAGTTCTACTGCGAGGCTACCCAAAGGTGACGGGATAACCAACCGGAAAGCTAAGGCAAGACATCGCGGTGGTAAGGAAGCATGACAAAGAAGTTCTATCTACTAGCCGCTTTAGGGCTCGTTTTAATAGTTAGTGGTGGGATATATGCTTATAGCTACACCACGGCGATATGGACGATTGGCATTACGGCACCAACCGGGGACATAGCTACGGTTAATGCCACCGCCACCCAGCCTGACTGGGATTCAGTACTGACACCGGTGACGGATGAGATAACCTACCGACCAAATGCCATTGGCGATGTGACCAATATTAAATACCAGTATCCAGCTTCTGGGGACCACTGGGACAAAGTGGACGACATATCCTCTGATGGTGATAGCACCTACATTTACACCCCCTCACTCGGCTGGGAGGAGGATTTATATCATATCCCTGACCACTCCACACAGACGGCGGGCGGTGACATAAACTATGCTGAGGTTTACATGGTATGTAGAGCAACAGCTAACGCAACGAAACTCAGTGCTTACACCCTCATCAAGACCAACGGCGCTTCACACAACGGTACCTCGGAAAATCTGACCACCAGCTACGCTACCTACTCCAATGCATGGAACAATAATCCCCAGACCAGCAACCCCTGGACCTGGAATCAAATCGATGCTTTGCAGATAGGTTTGGGCATGAGAGAGGCAGGCGTGGGCATAGATTCACTATGCACCCAGGTCTATACCGAGGTCAGC
This sequence comes from Dehalococcoides sp., assembly GCA_030665795.1. The sequence goes on along the minus strand of DAOUZD010000014.1, from coordinate 1,775 downwards.
TTCGATGCCCCGCCGTTGACCGGCAACACGCCAACCGATGACCTGTTTGAAGTTACCCCAGATGCCGGCTACAGCGGCAACCTGCAGGTGAGAGTCTACCTGACCAATACCGATTCCTTACTGAAGGCTTACGGTAATCTCACCATGGAGCTATACCTAGAGGGCTCGGTGGAGGCCGGTAAAACGCCCAACTACCGGCTAATGACCCTAAAGGATGGCGTGGCTACCTTTAACCTGGTGGGTATCAGCGGGGGCAGCTACACTCTTTCCGTTAACGGCGGTACCTACCAGCTTGTTTCCCGAGAGCCAATGGAATGGGAAGCAGACTATACGGTAACTCCGGAGCTATACTGCGAAGCTACCCAGCGGTAAGAGCGCACTTATTTACGAAACCTTAACATAACCTTTATGAAATCTTTATTTTTTTTACGCCCTTCTTTATGTTTCTATGCTACATTTAAGACAGAATGTATAAAGCAAAGGCAGCAAAATGAAACAGGCGCTGATACATATCTTAACCATATTGAGCAAAAGGAAACGAGCGCTGACACTTATGGTCATCGTCGCGGTATGCCTCATCGGCTTCATGGCAGTACGGGGCGTCATGCCGTTTATGCCCGTTTTCGGCACCAGTATGGAGCCAGAACTCCACGCCGGTAATCTAATCGTGATTGAAGAAAAAGCAGCGGCTGATGTCAAAAAGGGCGATATTATCGTCTACAATGTCCCGTCCGCGATTCAGGATTATTACAATTACCCACCAGTAGTCGCCCACAGGGTAATCGAGGTGCGCGATACCGAGTTTGGCATCGCCTGGCGCACCAAGGGCGACAATGCCGGGGAAGACCCGTTCACGGTGCGAGCCAATGACTTGAGGGGTACCGTCAGTCAACAAATCCCCTTTCTCGGCTTCCCGTTTCTTTTCCTCCAGAGCCAGCAGGGGTTAATCTTCGTCATTATCGCGCTGAGTCTTTTTGCCTTATATCTCTACGCTAATGACCTTAGCCGGGGCGGACAGAAGGTGCACCGGGGAATATTTGCCCCGGTCATTGAGGAAAGCCAACGTGGTAGCCAAACACTGGTCCATAGGATGGACAACACGGAAAAGGTAATGGAACACACCCAGCAAGCGCTAAGCAGCTTCGCCACCGCCATAGCCGAGTATGCTGAACACCTCAAGAGCCACACCAGCGCCATCCAAGGCCTCAGTGAGGCATCCCAAGAGCTGAAAAAAGGTGCCGCCGAGCAGAATAAAGTTCTAGAGCGCCTTGCGGCGACAATGGAACAGAAAATGCCGCTGAGGGAAGAGGTAACCCCAACCGCCGAACCAGCAATTCCTGAGGCAGAAAAGGTTAAGTTCCCTCCGGGGTGCGTCAGAAATCGTCAGCAGCCCATTGCCAGGCAGGACATATTCGGGGCAGGGTAAAACCCCCGTAAGTTTTAGCTGAAGACTGCCTAGGTATAAACTGCCAATACCACTGCTTCCTTGGGATTATACTCATCAAAGAAGATAACGGCCACCTTTCTGCCCACAATCATCTCAGCCAGAGGCAGGTTCCTGGCTACGGTAATATCTTCCAGATAAACCTTATAACTGCCGGCAAGCTGGACCGTGGCGGTATAGTTACCGGAATTGAAACTCCTTAGCACTCCTTTTCTTAGTCTCATTTATGTTGCCTCCTTTGGAGTTTTGGGGGGGGGGGGGGGGGGGGGCGCCGCGCGGGGCAGCAGGGCGGCGGGGTGGTGCGGTGGGGGGGGCGGCGGAGTAGAGAGGA
>DAOUZD010000119.1 GCA_030665795.1 Dehalococcoides sp. | reverse complement strand
CACACCCCCAAGTACGTGGTCAGCCTGCTCAAAGCGTGGTACGGTGATGCCGCCAGTAAAGCTAACCAGTTCGGCTTCCATTACCTGCCCAAGATTGAGGCGGGTAAAAACTACTCCCACATCTCCCTGTTTGAAGCCATGTACTCTGGTGTAATTAAGGGACTTATGTGCTGGGGGCAGAACCCGGCGGTAGGTGGCCCCAATGCCAACCTGGAGCGGCTGGCAATGGAAAAACTGGACTGGCTGGTGGTCACCGATATCTGGCACACCGAGACGGCCAACTTCTGGAAACGCCCCGGGGCGAATCCATCTGATATCAAAACTGAAGTCTTCCTCCTCCCCGCTCTCAACTCCTTTGAGAAAGAAGGCAGCATCACCAATAGTGGTCGCTGGAGCCAGTGGCGCTACAAAGCGGCTGATGGTCCGGGAGTGGCCCAGGACGACCTGTGGATGCTGGACTGGCTTGCTCGTACGCTTAGGGAACTCTACATTAACGAAGGCGGTCCTAATGCTGAAGCGATTACCCGGCTTGCCTGGAATTACGGACAGGAACATCCGGATGTACACGCCGTAGCCAAGGAAATCAATGGCTACGACCTCACTACCGGTAAGCTGCTGCCCAGCTTCGGCAAGCTAAAAGATGACGGCACCACCACCTCAGGTAACTGGCTCTACTGTGCCAGCTACACTGAAGACGGCAATATGGCCGCCCGCCGAGATGCCACTCCCGGCCCGTTTAACATCGGGCTTTTCCCCAAGTGGGCCTGGTGCTGGCCGGTGAACCGACGGATTATCTATAATCGGGCCTCGGTTGACCTCAATGGTGTACCCTGGGACAAGGAACAGCCGGTCATCTGGTGGCAGGATGATAAGTGGGTCGGTGACGTACCCGATGGTGGCTGGCCACCAATGGCCGTCGACCCCGAGAAGACCAAGTACCCCTTCATCATGAAGCCGGAAGGTCATGCCCGCTTCTTTGGCACTGGTATGGCGGAGGGGCCGCTACCTGAGCATTATGAACCCTGGGAATCACCGATACCTAACCCGGTGTCTAAGCAGCAGAATAACCCCGCCTTCAAAATCTGGAGACCTGAGGAGCAGGGCACCCCTGACAAATATCCGATAGTCTGTTCCACCTACCGGGTCAGCGAACACTGGCAGGGCGGGCAGATGACCCGAAACATGCCCTGGCTGATAGAGATGATGCCTGAACCCTTTGTTGAGATGAGTGAGGAACTGGCCGCCGAGAAAAGCATTGTTAACGGTGAGAAGGTTATCGTAGAATCAACCCGGGGACAGGCATATCTGGTAGCGGTGGTGACCAAACGCCTCAAGCCATTCCAGATGAATGGAAAGAAGGTGCATCAGGTGGGTATACCCTGGCACTGGGGTTACACCGGCCTTTCTACCGGCGATAGCGCTAATATGCTCACTCCCCATGTCGGGGATGCCAATACGATGATACCTGAGTATAAAGCCTTTTTGGTCAACGTCCGTAAGCCCTAGTTGGTGATAACCGAGTTTTTACTTGGAGGTAATGATGGCAGAAAAAGCAATTTTATATGATGCAACCCGGTGTACTGCCTGCCGAGGCTGTCAGGCCGCCTGTAAGCAGTGGAACGAGAACGATGAGTTCATACCCACTACCGAAAATGGGGTGCCGTCGGTTAACCGCGGCAGCTATGAGAACCCTCCCGACCTTTCTCCCACCACCTGGCTCAAGATGGAGTTCCGGGAGATAGCCCCGGGGGGAAAGGTAAGGTGGCTCTTTACTCGCCGCGCCTGCATGCACTGCACTGATGCCGGCTGTGTTAAAGTTTGCCCTACCGGCGCCCTCTACCACCATGAATTCGGCTTTGTTGCTTACAATAAGGATATTTGTAGTGGCTGTGGCTATTGTATCGAAGCCTGCCCCTTCGATGTGCCACGATTGACAGGGACTATAATCGCCAAGATGGACAAGTGCACTTTCTGTACCACTCCTGGCTTGGACCGCATCGCCGAGGGCTGGGAGCCGGCTTGCGTCAAGACCTGCCCATCTGATGCCCTGATATATGACGACCGTGATAAGCTGGTCGCCGAAGGCCGGAAACGGGTTGAGACGCTCATCGCTAAAGGATGGACCAACGCTAACTTATACGGTGAAAACGAACTGGGTGGCCTGCACGTTTTGTACGTCCTTGATGACCACCCGGCGGTTTACGGACTGCCCGTAGACCCCAGGATTTCGGCGACAACAATTGCCTGGCAGGATGTAATTCAACCGCTCGGCTGGGCAGTGGGTGGCTTAACTATTCTGGGACTAGGATTAAACTACCTTGTCGCCCGGACTAACATCATAAAAGAGGAGGAGAAGAAAGATGCCGCAAGAAGTTGAAAAATACAGTAAACCGACACGAATATTACACTGGGTACATCTGGTTGCCTTTTGTCTCCTGTTTCTAACTGGTCTTGTCCTCTTTATCCCGCAACTGGGAATCCTGGCTCAAGATAGCTGGACCCGCCTCATCCACCGCATTGCTGCGGTCGTCTTTATTGTCGCACCTCTCATCTATATTCCAATGAACTGGAAAGCAACCAAGAGAGGCATAAAGTTAGCCTTTTCCTGGGGAGCCGATGACATCGGCTGGCTGCAAGCAGCCCCTCGCTATTATTTCCTCGGCGATGAGAAGAGCATGCCACCGCAGGGCCACATGAACACCGGTCAGAAGATGTGGTGGTTCATAGTGATTGTCTTCGGGACAATCCTTGCCATCACCGGACTGGTTATGTGGTTCGCCAAGACGTCCGCCCCGGCGGCAGTCTTTCAATGGATGGTCTTTGTCCATGATATCGCCTTCATTGTTACTGGCACCATGCTCTTTCTCCATATCTACCTCGGTGTGATTCACCCACTGATGACCGAATCCTGGAAAGCAATGTACAAGGGTACCATATCCGTTGATTATGCCAAGAAGCATCACGCCCAATGGTACGAGGAGGTCACCAAAGGTAAAGAGGTGAAAAGCTAATTGCCGGTAGAAACAGATGCCATTATTTACTATCTGGAAGAAAAGGAGAGGAAAGAAGGAACGCTTCCTCAACTTTTGAAATTTTATCAAAGGTTGTTACGCGTTCAGTCTCAAGTTGAGCAGAAGTTGGCCTCGCAACTCGAACCAGGTTTGAGTCGTGAGGCTATTTATCAGCGGATAGATGGTGGAATATCCCTTATCGACTTTGATGAACTTGCCCTTGACTGGCCGCTGCTACGTGATTCTTTTAACGAAGTTACCGCCATCTTTGCCGAGTATCCAGAGCTATTTGGTGAACTTCCACAGAGACTGAGAGGACCAGGGGTTAGCCGACTTCTCACCAAAAAAGCAGTTAAGGCCTGGTTCAAAGGAACTGAGTTACCCGCGGCGATATTAACTGATGATGTCAATGCAAACCTTGCCGTGGCCATAATCCATGCCACGCTAAAACCTTTCTTGGTAAGCCATGCCAGAGTCTTGACTGGCTTCATTGACCAGGAGCGCTGGCGCCGGGAATATTGCCCAATTTGCGGTGGCAGCCCTGATTTTGCTTATCTGGATAAGGAGCGAGGGTCAAGATGGCTTTTATGCTCCCGTTGTGATACGGAATGGCTTTTCCAACGTCTGCAGTGTCCCTACTGTGGCACCCAGGACCAAAATGCCCTGGCTTATTTCACTGATGATGAAGGTCTCTATCGACTCTATGTCTGCGAGCGATGTAAACATTATCTGAAAACAATCGATTTGCGACCCGCCAAAGCTGAAGTTCTATTGCCCTTGGAGCGCTTCTACACCCTGGACATTGACCGACAAGCCCAGGAGCAGGGATATAGCCCCTACGATAAGGCTACCAAGAACAGGTAATAGCTTCCACCAAATTGCACTTTATGGCGGAAAGTGCAACGGCAGGCACAGAACAAACCTGAAATCCCGAAGCCTTTTTGACGATTTACAGCTAATATCATTGCCCTGCCGCCTGGCATTATTCTCGTTTTTCTTTTCAACCCCTAACCAAAGAATATTTCGGCTATTCGATAG
>DAOUZD010000168.1 GCA_030665795.1 Dehalococcoides sp. | reverse complement strand
CTGGCCACCTCGAGCACTCGGTCAAAGGCAGCTAAGTATCGGGGGTCGTTCCAATCAGGGGGTACCCCAAATCCCAGGCTGACGGAGAGGTCCCAGGGACCAATATAGCAGGCATCTATACCTGGCACCGACATTATCTCATCCAAGTTCTTCAGCGCTTCATCAGTCTCAATCTGGATGGAGATGAGGAGCTCCTCATTGGCAGTTTCATAATAATCCGGGTCAAACATGCCGGCTCGTCTGGGTCCAAAGCCTCGAATTCCTTCGGGTGGGTACTTGCAGAACTTCACCGCGTTTTCTGCCTCCTCCTTCGTGTTAACCCAGGGGATGAGGACACCATAGGCACCAAGGTCTAGAACGCGTTTGATAACCACGGGCTCGTTCCATTGAGGCCTAACGATGGGAACGCAGTTAGTCCCATTCATCGCCTGCATCATCCGCTGCAGGGTCTCAAAGCCGGCGGGGGCATGTTCGGAGTCGAGCAATAGCCAGTCAAAACCAAGCCGAGAGAGCCATTCCACCACATCCGGGTGACCAATCTCAATAAAAGTCCCAATAACAGCTTCTCCTTGCCGCAGCTTTTCTTTAAGAGGGTTTTTCAATGCTTATTACCTCCTGTCAGCTTCGTCTCTTTTATCTATATGACTTGGTAATTTTGCGCTTACTGTAGCAAAATTAATCCGATAGTGTCAAGGAAGTCCAAAACAATTGAGGGAGATTAGTAAGACTACTTCAAGCTAGCCTTCAGCTTGACAAATTTTGCCACCGTCAAATAATATGAACCAAGATAGAGAGATATTTCGGCAAATGTCAACCAAAGTGCCCGAGCCGGTATGGCACAGGCTGAGGGAATGAAAGTCTGGTATATTCCAGAAGTAGTAGCCATGATTAGGAGGTAACAGACGTGCCAAAGATAGGATTCATTGGTGCTGGACCGGTGGGTACCGCGTTCGGTGTGCGGCTCTCCCAATTGGGTTACCAAGTAATTGCGGTCTACGACGCGAGCCTAGCGGCTGCGCAGCGGTTCGCTAAGGCAGTACCAGATTGTCAAATTTACGAAACGGCTCAGAACCTTGTTGATATTGCTGAGTTTGTCTTTATCACCACCCCTGATGATATCATCCCCAAAGTTGCCGCCGAGCTTAACTGGCACACTGGCCAATCAGTGATCCACTGTAGCGGTGCCACTTCTACCGATGCCTTAGAGCCGGCGAAGCAACAGGGGGCTATGGTCGGCTCTATCCACCCCTGTCAGACCTTTGCCGGCATTGACCAAGCCATTGAGAATTTACCTGGCTCCACCTTCGCTATCGAGGCCGAGGAACCACTACGAGGTATCTTAACGGAGATAGCTGCCGCTTTGAATGGTGATTGGGTATATCTCACCGCCGAGGATAAAGCGCTTTACCATGCCGCCGCCTGTATTGCTTGCAACTATTTTTATACCATCGTTAAACTAGCTACCGACCTATGGCAAAATTTTGGTAAGTCTACTGCCGAGGCAACCAAAGCCTATTTGCCACTACTACATGGTACCGTAAATAACATTGGCAATGTTGGCTTCCCCCACTGCCTCACCGGACCCATTGCCCGGGGGGATTTAGTCACCATACACAAGCATCTGGCGGCTCTGGAAAAATATGCCCCAGACATACTCCCTCTTTATAAAGAGCTGGGAATTTGGACCATCCCCATCGCCTTGGCCAAAGGGACAATTAATGAGAACACGGCTGAAGAACTACGAGCCTTACTTAAAGGAAATCAGAAATAAATTTTTCGGTTTGACATTTCACAAACGAAAGGAGGAGCTATGAAGGTAACAGGGATAAAGACATTTATTCATCGTGGACACTTTAACTGGTTGCTGGTCAAGATTGAGACAGACGAGGGAATTAGCGGTTGGGGTGAGGCGAGTACCCAAGCGGCAAACAAAGCTACTGAAGCCGCAGTTCACGCCATCGGAGAGAATTATCTTATGGGTAAAGACCCACGACAAATCGAGCTGCACTTCAGTACCATGCTGCGCAATAGCTACTGGCGGCCTTCGATTATTCTTTACAGTGCCATCAGTGGGCTAGAGATAGCGATGTGGGACATTCTGGGGAAAAGCCTCAACGTTCCCATATACACCTTGCTCGGTGGTGTCTGCCATCCCCGACTTAAGACTTATCACAACGGGTGGTGGTTTGGAGCTAAATCACATAAGGACTACGCCCGCTTGGCTAAAGAGATGGTAGATAAGGGAGCCAAGGCACTTAAGTTCGACCCACTGCAGGGGTGCGATTACTTTATTGACCCAGAACAGGCCAAACAGGTGGTGGAAGCTATCAGATTAGTCCGGGAAGCGGTTGGCGACGATGTGGAGCTGATGATTGATGTGCATGGCCGACTGAGCCCGGATAACGCCATAAGACTGGCCCGCGAAGTGGAAGAATATCGCCCGTACTGGTGGGAGGAGCCTATTCCCACTGATGCCAGTGTCGATGATTTAGCCCGGGTAGCGGCCTCCATCAATATCCCCGTGGTTGCCGGAGAACGCGTCTATACCAGGTGGGGTTTCCGCGACTTATTTGAGAAAAGGGCAGTCGCCATCATAAATCCAGACATCGCTCACGAAGGTGGTATCCTGGAAACCAAAAAGATAGCCGATATGGCTCACGCTTACTACGTGAGTGCTTCACTCCACAGTGCCGGTGGGCCAGTACTCACCGCCGCCAGCATTCAGGTAGAGGCAGTTATACCGAACTTTTTAATCCACGAGTTCTTTTCCATAGATATACCCTACTATAAAGAGGTCATCAAAGACCCCTTCCCCGTCATGAAAGACGAATTCGTTGAGCTACCCACCAAGCCGGGACTGGGAATAGAGATTAATGAAGAGGTGCTGGGCAGCCGACCCTACAAGTATTTTGATATCGGTGATCTTTGGGCCACCCATGACGAGTGGAGGGATACTACAGGCCGTAAGTAAGAACTTGACATTATGAAGCACCCGCCGCTTAGGATATGGG
>DAOUZD010000099.1 GCA_030665795.1 Dehalococcoides sp. | reverse complement strand
GCGCTCTTCGCTCTCCTTTAGCTCACTTTCGGACTGTTGCAGCGCGCCCAGCATGCCATTAATGGTACTCGCCAGGCTAGAAATTTCGTCCTCGCCTTCGATTGATACCCGCGCCGAGAGGTCACCGCTGGTGCCAATACTGCTGACACTTTTGCTTAGGTGAAACAACCGCGACAGAACCTGCCTCTCTAAAAGCAATATGGTCGCCAGGCCAAATACCAGGCCAACGCCTACTATCGACAATATAAGGTAAGAAATCGTGGTCTGGCCTTGCTGATAGATATCCCTGGGCATATCTACCCTCAGCACCAGGCTTGGCTTCTCATAGATATCTTGCATCAAGATGTATCCGGCAACAGATTGCTCATTTAGCGGTCGGACGAGAATAGGTGTCTCGTCTGACAAAGATGCACGCACCGCTTGGAAGTCAGGAGGAATCCGCGCATCGGTGAACCGATGCATAATGAGAGACAGATGCGTTAGCTCAGCAAGCCGTTCCATTTCGGTAGCATCCAGGTAGCGTCCCATAACCAGTGCCCCACGAATAGGGCCCTCATCTTCACTGGTCAGAATGGGGCGGGAAGCAATAAGCATCGGGCCTTCGGGGAGAAGGACGACTCCGGAGATGCTGCTCTCTGTATCAGGATGGGTCAGGAGGATATCCCCGATGGCAAGGTGTCCCTGTAGGCTCTGAGGAACGAGTACCGCTTCTTCATTATTCAAATCAAAAGCCTTGCCGAAGACGGTCTGGCCAGAAGAGTCGATAAACATCATCAAGTTCAGCCTTAACTCAATGAAAGTCCCATCAATGAGATTCGACTCAATATATTCGGTGTTAGCATCCTCAATGAAGGCGTAGGTATCATCCCACGCTGCCCAATCACCGGTGGTGGTCTCCAAATGAGAGACTTCACGAGATAAAGTACTCAGCACTCGCTCGGTATTCTGGTAGGTATTTTGTTTCTCCAGCTCGACGAAACTGTCCAGCAAGATATTACGCGATATGAAAAATAAGAGAATAATCACGCCGTAGAACGTCGCACCGATGATGAACAACGTCTTCCTGCGCAGTGTCATATTTTTGCCCCTCTACATAGGTATACGAACTATAGCTTCTTCCGATATACTTCAGGCGGTTGAATTCTAACACCGGCTAAGGTGATTATCAAGAATACGATACGCGTTAGAAATAATGAACTTCAGGGCACATGAAATGTCACCTCAGAATTCATCTTCGTATTTATAAAGTATTGTCAAAGACATTGGTGGTGATTGAGCCTACTAGCACTAAAGTACTAGTTCTTTTGGAGAATAACTTTCGGCACTTGTGGCATTGACAAGATGAAGTATAAAAATTACAATTGAGGTAACAAGATCCTAAATAGGTAATTAGGAGGTGAAAAATGAAAGTGAAATATGTATTAGTAGCTATCTTGGTAGCCACGCTGGCCCTGGGTGGAGTGGGGTGCAGTAAGGTAACAGGTGGTGGGCAGTTTGAAGATTTTAATGCTGGCAAAGTGACATTTGGGTTTAATGCGCAGCCAACTGAGCCGTATAACCCGGAGGAAGACGAGTTAAAGGAAATTGGGGCCAAAGGTCAATTTCATCTGGTTGCCCACGGTACCAAAACTAGGATAAAAGGTAACTTTACTGGTACATGGGTGATGACTGACCCCGAATTTACTCGATTTTTTGGAACATGCACAATAAATGGCACAGGTGAATACGACTTTAATGTACAATTCGCTGACAGTGGTGAGCAAGGACCAAATAAAGGGGATGGAATAATAGTTCATATTGGTAGTACCAACCCATTTGGACCAGTTATCCTTATGTATAGTGGTGATTTAGAGGCCGGCAACATTCAGGTCCACAAAGCTAAGAAGAAGTAGAATTACTCGGCCGACAGACCAATCGATAGAAAGGGCACCCTAAATAATCAGGGTGCTCTTTCTTATTGCCAATGAGCCTGACATAAGCCGAGCCGATTATTTCGATTCAAGGTCAGCGATAGCCGTATACAATATGTCGAGCATTTCGTCCGCCTCTTCCTTGGTGGTGATTATTGGCGGGTTAAACCGCACCCGGGTATGATATTTGGCTAAAGATAGCCGAATATACAAGCCTTTTTGAAGCACCTCCCGCTGCCATTTACTTATGGTCGCCGCCTCAAACGGAGTCTTGGTCGCTTTGTCGCTGACTAAGTCTATGCCGAGCATTAAACCCTTGCCACTAATATCACTTACATTGGGCAGGGCTTTAAACTCACCATTCAAACGCTCCAGGACATAATTACCCACCTTATCGGCATTCTCAACTAACCTGTCTCTAATGATTAGCTTCAATGCCGCCTTCGCCGCCGCAGCACAGATAGGATTACCGTGCTGAGTCCAGCCGTGCCACAGCATTGAACCCTGTAAACCCTCATAAATCCGGTCACTAATTAGCGTTACTCCAAAAGGTAGATAGCAACCATCAATCGCCTTAGCTAGCGGCATCATATCCCATTTAACATCCCAGTGCTCCTGGGCCCACATCCGGCCGGTTCTCCCGAAACCAGTCTGAACCTCATCGCCGATTAGTAACACATCGTAATCAGTGCATATCTGCCTCACGATTGGGAAGTACTCCGGTGGCGGTGGGATATTGCCCGCCGCTCCCATCACTGGCTCGGCAATATAGGCAGCGACGCTATCCGCTCCCTCTTTTTTGATAATCTCTTCAACATAGCGGGCACAGAGAATATTACACGCCGGATATTCCAGATGGAAAGGACACCGATGACAATAGAAGTAAGGTGCCTGGACAAAGCCAGAGGCCAGCGGCGCATAACCGGTCCAAAACGCCCCGCTTCCCGCTCTGGTTGCCGCTGCCGAGCCCATGCCCGCACCATGATACGAATCCTGAATGCTAATAATTTTATACTTGCCCTTACCTTGTTTCGACCAGTATAAGCGAGCTATCTTGAATGTCGTCTCCACCGCTTCCGAACCACCGCAGGTAAAGTAAAAATGGCCTAATCCCTGCGGCACTACCTGAGCCAAATCCCGGGCATACTCAATAATCGGGACATTGGATTGCCTCCCTAGAAGATGGGCAAACTGCAATTTCTTCACCTGCTCACAGATGGCATCGATGATGTCTTTCTGTCCGTGCCCTAAAGTATTACTGGTTTGCTGGGAAGCAGCGTCAAAATAGGCATTACCCTCGGTGTCCCAACACCTGACCCCGTCCGCTCTCTCAATAATCGGCCCCACCTCTTTTTCTCCAACCACCGAAAACCCATGTATTAGATACTTACGGTCCAAATCAAGAAGCTCTTCTGTCCGTTTACTAACCATTTTCCCCTCCATTATTATTTTAGTGCCTCGTCTAGTAGCTGTCTGAGGATTTAGCTAACCTTTCTCTCTTTGCTGACTTTGCTGAAAGCTGCCGAAGCTGCGCCCCCTAAGAAACGCTCATCGCTAGCCAGGCCGATAAATTGGAATCCCTGGGCAATGCGCTCATTAACCGCCTCGGGGCTGCCGACGTGTATTCCACCCGGGACATGATGTTTCTTTCCTGACGCCAGAACCTTGCTCACCGCTTCTACGTGTCGCGGGTCGGTCTGGTCCATTCCTGGTTTCAGACCCATCGAGATAGCCAGGTCAGACGGCCCGATAAAGAAGCCGTCAACACCTTCCACCGAAAGGATTTCATCAACGTGGTTAACCGCATCAATATGCTCTATTTGCACAATGAGTGCTATTTCCTCGTTGGCGTGTTCAAAGTAGTCAGCTCCGCCGTAGAGTCGGGCTCGGGGGCCGCCGTAGCTTCTGATTCCAAGTGGGGGATATCTGGTGGCTTTCACCGCCCTGATTGCTTCTTCTCGACTATTCACCATCGGAATCACCAGGCCATAGGCACCGGCATCAAGGGCACGCTTTATCGACATCGGGTCATTCCAGGGCACCCTGACCATTGGCACGGTATCCGTAGTATTAATCGCCTGGATAATACTTTGGGTGGTGCCAATATCAATCGACCCATGCTCAGTATCAACCACTACCCAATCGAAGCCCAGGTTTGCCATAATCTCGGCGGTAATGGGACTACCCAGCACCAGCCAGGTTCCCACGGCTGCTTTCCCTTCGCGCCACAGTTCCTTCACTCGGTTCTTTTTCAATTTAGTCTCCTTTCTTTTTAGCCTTTAAGAGATTCTTGAAACTTCTTCAGCTTAGTTTGAAATTCCGGCTTATCCCAGACCTCCCGATTGACCAGACCCTCTGGAACTTCTCCATGCATAATCTGTGATATCTGCTTCACGATTATTTCCCACACGCTGGTCAGAAACTCATCGGTAAAAGCCATCGCGTGGGCGGTGACGATGGCATTGTCTAATTTAAGTAGAGGATTCTCGGGTGGCGTCGGCTCTTGCTCAAAGACATCTATTCCCGCCCCTTGTATCCACCCTTCTTGCAAAGCCTTTATCAGCGCCGCTTCATCATCATTCTGCCCGCGTGCCGTGTTTATCAGGATGGCTGTTTGCTTCATTCTCCTCAGTTCTTTTTCTCCAACCAGATGATGTGTTTTCTCACTCAGCAGGCTGCTAAT
>DAOUZD010000184.1 GCA_030665795.1 Dehalococcoides sp. | reverse complement strand
CCCAAGCTGAGCGGCTTTGAGGTCTGTCGCATCCTAAGGAAAGAGATGACCATCCCTATCCTGATGCTTACTGCCAAGAACGAAGAGGTTGACAAGATAGTCGGGCTTGAAATTGGGGCCGATGATTACATGACCAAGCCTTTCAGTATGAGAGAGCTACTGGCTCGCTTAGGAGCTATGCTTCGCCGATCTGAGATGGCGGTTCAGCCAGCCGGGGGTGAAAAAGTGCTGAGAATTGACGACCTAGAAATTGACATTGCCCGGCATCAGGCTTTCTTGGGAGGAACGACACTGGAGCTTGCGCCAAAAGAGTTTGACCTGTTGGCATTTCTGGCCAAACACAAAGGGTTTGTCTTTAGCCGGGAGCAGCTTTTAGATAAAGTGTGGGGATATGATTACGCTGGCGATACTCGAACTGTTGATGTCCATATCCGTTGGCTCCGACAAAAAATAGAGAGCGATCCAGCAAAGCCCGAGCGTCTGGTGACCGTCAGGGGCACCGGTTATAAACTGGAAGGCTAAAAATGTTCCGCAGCATTCAATGGCGCATAACCATCTCTTTCATCTTAGTGGTACTCATCATTATGGGCATCCTCGGAGTCTACTTGGTCAATTCTACCCGTAATTCTCAGCTTGATAACCTGCGCTCTCAACTGGAGAGCGAGGCCAGAATTACTGCCGAAGCCAGCCAGCCCGGTTTTTTGAGCCCGGATGAGCCGAGTAACCTCGATGTCCTGGCTAAGAAACTGGGGACAGAAATTGAAACCAGGGTTACCATCATCGCCCTTGATGGCACCGTGTTAGGCGATTCCGAAGAAGACCCCGCCACTATGGAAAATCATACCAACCGCCCCGAAGTCAAGGACGCCCTGGCGACAGGGGTTGGAGAGAGCACCCGCTACAGTACCACCCTCGGGCAAAAGATGATGTACGTGGCCGTGCCCATCTCGTACCAGGATGAAATTCTGGGCGTAGCCCGCGTCTCGCTGCCGCTGACAGCCGTGGAAAGCCTGGTGCACCGGGTCACAGTGAGCATTATCACAGCCACGGCAGTTGCTGCGTTATTGGTCATTCTGGCAGCATGGGTTATTGCCCGTATAACTACCCGGCCGATACGGAGGCTTACTGTTGCTTCTAAGAGAATTGCCTCAGGGGAACTGGGACAGAAGATAACCATGGAAGCTAAGGATGAGGTGGGGGAACTGACCCATGCTTTTAACGAAATGTCGGCAAAGACTAAAGAACTGGTGGAGACGATTTCAGAAGATAGGACTAGGCTGGTAACCATCCTCGACAACATGACTGACGCTGTCATCATGATAGATAGTGAGGGGAACATATCACTGGCTAACAGAGCCGCCGAAAAGCTATTTAACATTAAGGAAGCCAAGAATAAGCCACTCATCGAGGCGGTGCGAGACCACGAGGTCGATGAGCTATTAAAGCTGTGCCTGAGAACAGCCGGGATGCAGACTGTCCAGTATGAATCCGGCATATCGAAGAGATATCTCAGGGCTATTGCTATTCCAGTGATTCATAATGAGCTGACTAGCATCCTACTTCTACTTCAGGACCTCACCGAGCTGAGAAATCTGCAAACAACGAGGCGTGATGTGATTGGCAATATATCCCATGAGTTCAGAACGCCGCTGGCTGGCATCAAAGCCATGGTAGAAACTCTGCGTGATGGTGCTGTTGACGACAAAGAGACAGCGGTAAATTTTCTCGCCAGGATTGATAGCGAGGTGGACCGTTTAACCCAGCTGGTAGCCGAACTGACCGAGCTTTCTCGTATTGAGACGGGCAAAGCCGAGCTGAAAAAAGAGCCGGTAAACCTTAATCACCTAGCGGATGAAGTTATCGCCCAGCTCAGCCCCCAGGCGGATAGACAAAACCTTTCTATCGCCAAAGAGTTCGCCGCTGACTTGCCTTTTGTTCCTGCCGACAAAGATAGGGTTCGGCAGGTGATAGCCAATCTGGTTCACAACGCCATCAAATTCACCCCTGCTGGGGGCAGGATAACGATCACCAGTCGAGCGCTCGAGGATTTAGTTATTGTCGATATAGCCGATACCGGAATAGGCATCCCCAAGGAAGACCTACCTCGCGTCTTTGAGCGTTTCTATAAGGGAGACAAGGCCCGGGCCGGGGAAGGCACTGGCATGGGATTGGCTATCGCCAAGCATGTCATTGAGGCTCACAGCGGCAACATTTGGGTTCGGAGTGAAGAGGGTAAAGGCTCGACTTTCAGCTTCAGTCTGCCGCTCCAGTCGGGTTCTAAGTAAAGACTAAAAATTTAACTAAATCTTAACATAGCCTTAAACCGTCCTTAAACTCCACTTGTTACAGTAATAGTAGATGAAAAGGACAGCAGGTTTAAGGCTTTTTTGTATTAAGAAATTTAATCAAAAGGAGGGAAAGAACTGAATATGCGAAAAGGGGGAAAACTGTTCATAATATTACCGGTAGTGGCCTTGATTGTCACCATTATTGCTCTAGGTCGTGGTGGTATTTCTATTAATATTATCGGTTCCAATACGGTAACGCCGCTATCCTCGGTATGGGCGGAGGAATTTATGAAGACACATCCTGACGTGAGCATCGCTGTTAGCGGTCCTGGTTCCGGGGTAGGAATCGCTGCCCTGATCAATGACACTACCGATATCTGCCAGGCCTCGCGCAAGATAAAGCAAACTGAGATTGACCAAGCAGAAGCCAATGGAGTA
>DAOUZD010000094.1 GCA_030665795.1 Dehalococcoides sp. | reverse complement strand
ATTTCGCCCTGTATTTCTTGACTAGGGGATAGCGAAATTTCTATCGGCTGACTTGGTCGGTACCTTGACCAAGTTACCAGGCTACCAATGACAATGATAACTATCAGGAGGATAATAAGCAGCGTCCATAATTTATTGGATTTAGTCATGGAAGCCTCCCACGGCTAGCTTTATTTGGCATGAAATAAAAAGAGCCTAATGGTTTTAAATGCCGGTCAAAGCGGCTCGCAGTTCTGCTTCTAATTCAGGAGTGGTCAGAGCGATTATCTGGTCTCCTTCGCGGAGAACAGTGCTGGGAGTCGGAATACGTGGCTTGCGGTCTCTCGGAATAACCAGTGCCAGTTTGCTTCCTTTGGGCAATGGAATTTCCTTGACTAATTTGCCGATGATAGCTGAATTAGATGGAATTCTTACTTCGACAATCTCCAGTCCTTTGTCGCTGAGGGTTAATAAGTGCGTCAATGGGTGCGTGGGTACTTCTTTTTCGATGGCTTCGAGGATGATATCAGTGGTACTTACGGTAACATCTATCCCCAGTTTCTTGAAGATAGCCTCGTTTTGCGGGTTTCGGATACGGGCGATGGTGCGGGGCACATTAAATTTATACTTGGCTACTTGGCAGGCAACTAAATTGTCTTCATCGTCTCCGGTTGCCGCCACTAGCATATCAGCTCGGCCGGTGCCAACATCGGCTAGAGTAGCTGCCTCACAGCCATCACCACGGACGCAGATACTACCCATTTCTTCGTTAATTATCTCGCAGAAGGAGGCATTTTTTTCGATGATAAGTACTTCGTGCCCTTCATCCAGTAGTGCTCTGGCGAGATAGTAGCCTAGCCTACCACCGCCGATAATTATGATGTACATTTCCCTCTCTAGCTCTCTACTTTTTCCCTTACCAGTTGGGCAAATATTGTGGTTGGGCTAAAGGCTTCTATGCCTAAAGTATCGTATAGCTCCTGGCGTAAAGGGTCATAGATACGGGAGATTACTCTGGGCACATTGAAAATATGCTTGGCAATTTGGGCTGCCATAACATTGCGGTTATCTCCCTGGGTTAAGGCCACAAAGACATCGGCTTCCTCAATACCGGCTCTTTTCAGTGCTTCTTCGTCAATGCCATTGCCAATTAGTGCTGTGCCGCCAAAGGTAGGGGCTAATCTTCGGAAACTATAAGCGTCAATATCCAGAACGGTAACCGTGTGTCCATCAGCATCCAGTAATCCGGCTAACTGAGCACCGACCCGTCCACAGCCCATAATTATTACTTTCATACTCAACCCCAATTATAATTTTTATTGATGGTACAATATCACCGGACAGGGGGAATTTTTCAGCACGTAAGGCACCACATTACCCAGACTAAATTGTCCAAAGCGTCTCTTGTACTTGACACCCATCACGATAAGGTCAACCCCTCGTTCCACAGCCTCCTCGATAATAGCTGGGCCTGCCTCGCGGGCCTGAAGTGCCTCAGCCTCTAACTCATAGTCCTGTTCTTCGGCAATCATCTCCATATGGTCTAGTATACCTTCAGCCTTTTGAATCTCAGGCTCAATTTCGGCATCGAGAGGCAAAATGCGTTGAACGGTGATGACATAAACTGCCCAGATTTTACCCTTATCCTTTTTAGCCAGCCTACAGGCTAACTTCATTGCCTCTTCATCAGCTTCAGTGCCGCTTATCGGCACAAGAATCTTGTGAAACTCCATTACTTTCTACGTCTTTTTATTTAGACTATTATAATTCTCTTATTGAAAAACTACAATCCCTTTTAGGTTATTTATTTATTTTTAATTTAATTGAGTTCCTCCTGGCTTCTTGGTGTGCGGGTTACTGGCCTGATGACTTTTGTTTGAGCTCTTTTATCTGGGCATTTACAATCCGTACGGTGGTGTCTCTGAGCACCTCTAATTCATCAGTGGATAAGTTTTCTAATTCCTCCAGATTATATTGGAGGGCACCTATGATCTCCCGGGAAGGGCGTCGCCTGGGGAGCATAAAGTAGGCATAAAGGGTACCGATTATCACACCAAAAAGGGCAACCGTACTGAAAATTGACCAAATTGCACCAATTATCATCCCAGGGGCAGTAATCGGCCCTGGGCTATTGGCACCTTGTGTTTGCATGGCGGTGAAAGTCCACCACAGCGCGTAACCGTAGGAATTTATCTGTTCATTTGCTCCCCGTTCGGCGAGATAAACCCCCCAAGATGAGAGTAGCCAGAGCCCGACAAGAGCCAGGCTCAACGGTATTAGAGGCGTTTCGGTAGCTATCTGCTTAAGGAATCTAAAAACTCCCGGAATGTCTGGAGTGAAACGGAGCCTTCGGCGTGGCCTCCGCCTACGAATACGGAACACCTTGTCTCCCCGCAATAATGGTGTTAGTTCCTCAGCCGTTTCTTTGTCTGCCATCTCCGATGACCCCCTTTCCTCATTTAGTTTTATTGATTGTAATCAGGTATTTTATGCCCCTTTTTGTCTTCTGTCAACTGTTGACATCTTGACAAATGGCATATTTTCGGCTATAATATGTGCCAAATGTCATAGGGAATAAGTAAGTCTATGATTATAAAGACCAGAGTTTTTGAGTTGTGTAACGGAAACTACCGGAACTTATCTGAGTTGGCTTACGCTATGGGCTTATCCGTAAGCCAAGTTTACCGCGTACGTGAAGGTAAGCGCAGTATCAATCAGAAGTTCATCATCGGGTCGAAGAAGGCCTTTCCTAGTTACAGGCTTGATGACCTTTTTTACTTGGAAGAAGAAACGCTAATTGGCGATAAAATAGAGCCAGCTGTCACGGATCGTTATCATCATATTGTTCAACAATATACTAACTCAAATTTACCGGTAAAGTGAAGGCCTTTTGCCGATGGGGGCACCAACGGCAGGTAAGGGAAGAGTTTGTCTGCCTCAAAGCTGAGTTTCCTCTGGCTCAATCTTGCGTAGCTGATCCATACTTTCGAGATGGTCAAGATAAAGAATCCCGTTGAGATGGTCTATCTCGTGTTCTAGGACTTGAGCCAAAAGCCCGTCTGCTTTAATTCGTATTTCCTTCCCGTTTGGGTCACGTCCTTTAACGGTAACTGTTTCGGCACGCTTAATTTGCCCAAAATAACCACGAATACTGAGACAGCCTTCATCTATTAAGCGTTCGCCTTTCCGACGCACTATCTCAGGATTGATGATGGCGATGTTTTTTTCTTCAGGTAGGCCAATAACAATGACCCGCAAGGGAATACCTATCTGTGGTGCGGCCAATCCCACTCGCCCAGATTCAGCATGCATCGTCTCAATCATGTCGCGTATCAGCTTTTTAATTGAGCCGTCAATAGTCCTGACCCGTTTTGCTTTCTGCTTTAGTACCGGGTCAGGAAAAGTACGAATCGGGAAGACTGGCATCTAACCTCCTGAAATAATAATCTAAACTATAATCCGTTCGGTTACAGTTTACTAAAGCAGGCTTACCGGGTCAATATCTATCGTCCAGCCTTGGGGAAAGGCGATTGGTGATAGGAACGCGGGGAGCTCAATGCCACGGAGGATGAGTTGCCAGCGAAACCTACCTCGTAGCCGGTGAATAAAGGCCGGCGCCGGACCAATTAGATTGAGGTCAGCTATTCCCTTGGCATCTCTTTCGGCAATAAGCTGGTTTCTTACTCTTTCCGTCTCTCGCTGGCAAAGAGCATCGTTGGTGTGGCTATAAGTTAGCAGCGCTAGTTGGGAGAAGGGAGGATTACGTAGCTGGCGTCTATATTCAATTTCCTTAGCATAAAAAGAGACATAATCATGTTTCGCCGCTGTCTGGATGGCGTAGTGTTCCGGAGAAAAAGTCTGGATGATGACCTGTCCACCTAGAGGACCACGCCCTGCTCTCCCGGCCACCTGGCTTAGGAGCTGAAAAGTCCTCTCCCCGGCACGGAAGTCGGGCAGGTTTAAACTGGTATCAGCGATAATCACTCCCACCAGAGTAACCAGAGGCAAATCCAATCCCTTGGCCACCATTTGCGTGCCAATAAGAATATCGGCTTGGTGGGCACGGAATTTACTTAGTATTACCTCATGTGATTCCTTGCGCTTAGTCATATCACTATCCCAACGTAGCATCCGGGCTTGGGGGAAAGAATAGCCCGCTTCTTGTTCCAATTTTTGAGTGCCAATGCCTAAAGATTTTATCTGGCGGCTGGAGCACCGGGGGCAACTCTGAGGAAACGGGGTTTTGCAGTTGCACTGGTGGCAGACTAAAGCATCCTCGGCAAAATGGTGAGTCAGAGAGACCTCACAGCGCCGGCAACGGAGCACAAAACCACAGCTACGACATTGGATGAAGGTAGCGCCTCCTCTTCGATTAAGGAACAAAATCGCTTGCTCTCCGCTGGCCACCGCTTTAGTTATCGCTTGGGTTAGAGGACGGCTGAAAATGCTCCGGTTCCCTGCCTTAAGTTCTTCCCTGAGATCAACTACCTCAACCCCGGGCAGGGGTGATTTCTCCACGGGGACAACTCGTTCCGGAAGTTGTAACAAGTGATAGTTTCCATTTTGGGCGTGGTAAAAAGTCTCGACATCAGGGGTAGCACTGCCCAGAATAACTACCGCCCCAGCTAACTCGGCCAATTTTATGGCCACATTACGGGCGTGGTAGCGGGGTGATTTATCCTGCTGTTTATAAGTCCATTCGTGTTCCTCATCAATAACGA
>DAOUZD010000057.1 GCA_030665795.1 Dehalococcoides sp. | reverse complement strand
CCAGGGCCTGTGCCGCAATCCCAATCCGCCCGTGGTCGATTGTTTCCAGAAAGATGCGCATACCCCGCCCCTCCTCACCGATACGATTGATTACCGGAATACGACAGTCTTCAAACACCTGGTCCGCATTAGTGGCGGCATGCATGCCCAGCTTATCATATTTTTTACCTTTACTATAACCCGGAGTCCCTTCCTCCACGATGAATGCCGTCATGCCCCGGTCTCCCAATTCCGGAACAGTAGCAAAGACCAGCACTATATCACAGACATCACCATTGGTGATAAATATCTTGGTGCCATTGAGGATGTAAGAATCACCATCCTTTACCGCCGTCATCTGCACCCTACTAACATCACTACCTGCCTCAGATTCGGTTATGGCATGGGCACCTACCTTCTCTCCCTTGACCAAAGCGGGTAGAAACTTTTGCTTTTGCTCCTCGGTGCCAAAACGATTGATTGGGGCAGCGCATAAGCACAGATGGGCATCCACAATATCTGCCGTCGAGGCACAAGCTCGGGCGAGTTCTTCCATAGCAATGGCAATCGAGAGTTCATCGCCACCACTGCCCCCATACTCAGGTGGGATACCCAGGCCAAGCAACCCCATTTCAGCCATCATTTTGAAGTTGTCCCAAGCAAATTCTTGTTTTCGGTCTAATTCGTCGGCTACCGGAGCCAGTTTGTCATTGGCAAAATCCCTTACCGTGGTTTGCAACATCTTGTGTTCTTCGCTAAGGGTAAAATCCATAATTGCCTCCTTATTAATCGCCGCCGTAACTTGAAACAGCGAGAAATCGGTCCTGACTTTTTCTCACTAGCGCCATAATATCACTGAAACCAGGTAGAATCAAGGGATTCTTAGTACAATATGCTGGCTTGATAAAGTGAAAGATGACGCCGATTTTCAGTTCAGCAAAACGTTAAGTTGTCCGGTGGGTATTAGTTCAGGTAAAATTAGTGGATGAGATATGCGGCAGTTAGCCACCCGCAAGAGAGAAATTATTTATTTGCACTTGAAATATGAACCCGTATAATTATCCAAACAGCGTGCCAAACGCTAAACTGCAACTAAAGCAAACGACCGCCAGGTGGTTAGGTTACTCGGTTGACTTCCCCACTGCCCACCCGACTCGGCACGAAAAAAACAATACCGTCCATGGTGATTACTTTCAACCCCGGGACACAGATAACGCCCCACTGGTTATTTTATTTCACGGGATAGGAGACCAGCTTTTAATCCCCTGCAGACTCCTGGCACGAAATCTAGTGAAAAAAGGAATGGCTTGCTTTGTCCTGTATTCGATATTTCACTCCAGACGCATGTCAGAAACAATTAAAAAGCGGTATCCTGCCCTTACCCCCGAGGAATGGTTTGAAAGCTACCAGATTTCAGTAACTGATATACGTCAGACGATAGATTGGGCAAGTGGCCGAGCCGAAATAAACAAGGACCAGGTAGCCGTAGTCGGCGTAAGCTTTGGCGGCTTCATCTCGGCGATAACCATGGGGGTAGATGAACGCATCAAGGCAGGGGTTTTTCTTATCGTCGGCGGGAATTCGGAAAAGATAGGGCGGAAGAGCCGGAAGCAGTCAATGAGGAAAGGATTCAAACAACGTACCGAAGCCGAATACAATGAAATCCAGCGCGATTATGCACAGTATCTTGCCGAGGTAGCTGAGAAGGGATTTGAAAATGTTACTCCGGTAAGGAAAAGTTTTCTCATTGACCCGATGACCTTTGCTCCTTATCTCCGGGAACGACCGGTATTAATGCTTAATGCCCTCTGGGATGAGTATATTCCCAGAGAGGCCACGCTAGAGTTTTGGGAAGCCTGTGGCAAACCAACTATCAACTGGTTTCCCGGCACCCACACCACCTTCTGGCTATGGTACCTCTTAATCAGCAGAAAAATCGCCCGCTTTCTCGGGGAAACTTTCGGGATAGGAGATGGACACTCCAGATAAGACACGATATGGAGGCAAATATGCAACAAGAATATGAAATAAATGAATTAGCCAAAGAAGAATCCTGGCGTATGTTCCGCATAATTGGTGAGCTGGTGGAGGGTTTTGACCGACTCTCCGGCATAGAGCCAGCCGTAACCATATACGGCTCAGCTCGAATCAAACCGGGTGAGGAGCTATATGCGAAGACGGAAGAAATCGCCCGTCGGCTTGGAGAAAACGGTTTCTCGATAATAACCGGTGGCGGACCAGGTGTGATGGAAGCGGCCAACAAAGGAGCGATTGAGGCTGGTGTCAAATCAGTCGGGGTAAATATTGAACTACCTGAAGAACAAGCGCCTAACCCTTACTCATCAATATCCCTATCACTGCGTCATTTCTTTGTCCGCAAGGTTTTACTGGTAAAGTATGCCACTGCCTTCATTATAATGCCCGGCGGTTTAGGTACGCTCGATGAAGTAACCGAAGTGTTAACCTTGATGCAAACCCATAAGATAAAACCTTTCCCGGTGATACTGTTTGGTAACAACTACTGGAAAGGTTTTCTGGAGTGGTTAAGGACTTTTACTCTGGCTAGAGGCTATATCTCAGAAGAAGACCTCAACTTACTTCGAGTTTGTGATGACACCGATGAGGTAATTGAAGCCGTCCGGAAATGGTATTTGAATCAGGAGATTGCCGGTAAAAGAGCACTGGTCATCTGACCAGCGGAAAGAAGCACAGGGGAAAGGCGATAACTGATGTCAAGATACTGGACATCAAGAAACTGACTCAGATTCTGCAACATGCTGAGCCAACGAGCCTCACCGTGGTACATATGGAGGTGCCCTGTTGTTTCGGGCTAGTGCACCTGGCGTAAAAGGCGATTCTCGCTAGCGGCAAAGAGATACCTTTCGAAGAGATACCTATAGGAGTTAAGGACAACCGAAAATCCTGATTCCGGTAAATATAGCCTATTTCAATCCCCTGACGGCAATCTCAGCCATATCCAGCACCTGTACTCTATCGTCAGCATTCTTATCTTTTAGGCCGTCTTCAAACATCGTCATGCAGTACGGGCAGCAGACGCAAATCGTCTCCGGGTTTTTATTCAAAGCTTCCTCGACGCGTGCCACATTGATATGTTTCCCGATGGGTTCTTCCATCCACATCCGCCCACCGCCAGCACCACAGCAAAAAGCCCTGCCATGGTGACCGTCCATCTCGGTTGGCGCGCGACCAGTAACTGAGGTAACAACTTTACGCGGCGCTTCGTAGATGAGATTATGGCGTCCCAGATAGCAAGAATCATGAAATACCACGTTACCCAGGTCTCCGACCTTGTCCAGTTTGAGCTTGCCCTCTTCAATTAGACCATTGATGAACTCGGTGTGATGGTGAACTTCCAGTTCAATGCCATACTGACGGTAGTCATTCTTCAGGGTACTGTAGCAGTGCGGACACTGGGTAATGACTTTTTTCACTCCCCTCTCTTCAAACAGCCTGATGTTCTCTTTAACCATGCGGTCAAAAATGAATTCATTACCCAGTCGACGCAAGCTGTCAGCACAACATAGTTCATCCCTACCCAGAGTGCCCCAGGAAATGCCGCTGGCATCCAGAATCTTAGCCATAGCCAGAGTTGTCCGTCGGTTGCGAGCATCAAAAGCACCAGCACAGCCGACAAAAAACAAGTATTCAGTCTTGCCCGCTTCAAAAGGCTTGACTTCAATTTCCGCAGCCCACTTGACACGTTCCCCGGGAGCGATACCCCAAGGATTACCGCGCTGCTCCATGTTCTCAAAAAAGGATAACAACTCTTCAGGAAACTTGGACTGCATCTCCACCAGGTTGCGGCGCATATCAACAATCTTGGGCACATGCTCAATAAACACCGGACACACTTCCATACAGGCGCCACAGGTGGTACATTCCCAGATGACCTCATCGGCGACACTGCCCTCCTGACCACCACCGATTAAAGGCAGCACCGCTGCTCCATTTTTGGTAAGTAAAGGCCCGTTCTTTAACAAATTCAGCTTAATATCGTGGATGACCAGCCGTGGGTCTAGCGGTTTGCCGGTGAAGGTAGCCGGACAAGCGTCCGAGCAACGGCCACACTCGGTACAGGAATATGAATCAAACAAACCTTTCCAGGTAAACTGATTTACCTGCCCAACACCAAAGGTATTGTCCTTTTTGAATTCTTCTCGAGGCGGGAGGTTAACTCTGGCCAGATTCCGGAAGAAACAGTTGGGAATAGCGGTCAGAATGTGCATGTGCTTACTGTAGGGCAGGTAATTCAGGAAACTAAGCAGCACTATAGCATGAAGCCACCAGAAAAAGCTGGCATATCCGGTCAGGCTTCCGGTCGAAGCACCGGACAGAAAAGTAGCCGCGGCAAAACTGGACACCGGCATGTAAGCGGCAGCCGCTTCACTCCCTTGAGCAATCCCGCTGGCGTGCATACCGAAAAAGGCAATCATCAGGATAGCTACCAATCCCAAGATAGTAACAGCGTCACGGCTCAGCCCGCCGATATGGGGCGAGGCAAAAGCGGCGCGGCGGATAAGCGCCACCACCACCGCTAGGAGAGCCAAAACGGACACGAGGTCAAAAATGAGGGATAGGGTATAGTACGCACCAGCCGGCAGTCGTGAAAAGTCAACGTAATCCGGGAACACTCCGTTAAACAGGAACTCGGCATTGGCGAACAGTAAGGTAAGAAAGCACCAGAAAAGGACGAAGTGGTTAAAACCAAAAAGTCGGCTGACTACTCGCCGTTGACCAAAGGCATAAAGAAGCATGTTCCCGATGCGTTTTCCGATATCACTAAAACGATTTTCCGCCCTGCCCAAAGTTACCAGACGGAAACGTCGGAAACAGCTCCAGCCAAAGAGTACCATCGCAAGTATAAAAACAACGATGAATATGATGACGTTAGATGACATAATTTACTCTTCTCCTGCTATCAATTCCCACACTATACACTAAGTCGCTCGCTGCCCGCGTAATTCTCGGATGCGCTTGGTAATGGTTGGAACTACCTGAAGGACATCACCCACAATGCCATAGTTAGCCACCTCAAAGATAGGTGCGTACCTATCATGGTTGATGGCGATGATTACGTCTGACTGTTGCATGCCGACCAAGTGTTGAATGGCGCCGCTAATGCCGCAGGCAATATAGAGCTTGGGCCTGACCGTTTTGCCCGTCTGCCCAACCTGCCGTTCTGCCGGCATCCAACCGGCCTCTACGGCACCACGCGAACAGCCGACCACCCCATCCAATTCATCAGCCAGCTCCCGCAAGATGGCGAAGTTCTCTTGGGCACACATACCTCGCCCGCCGGAGACAATTACATCGGCAGCGGCGACATCCACCTCCTCTTTACGCTCTTCAATGACTTCCAGTACTTTGACGGCAATATCGTCCTCCCTGATGGGCATAGTCTCCCGAATAATCTCACCCTTCCGGGCAGGGTCTTTCTTCGGCAAGGGCATTACATGCGGCCGAACCGTTGACATCTGCGGACGAGTGCGCTCGGTCAAAATGGTCGCCATGATATTGCCGCCGAAGGCAGGGCGAGTCTGCAATAGCAAACGGTTATCACCAATCTCCAGACCGGTACAATCAGCCGTCAATCCGGTTTGGAGCTTCGTAGCCACGGCACCAGCCAAATCCCTCCCCAAACCAGTAGCGCCCATGAGCAATATCTCCGGTTTATATTTTTTCACCAGATAACAAATGGCCCGGTAATAAGGCTCGGTGCGGTAATAGTGAAATAGCGGGCCGTCTATTACGTAGGCTCTGCTTGCGCCATAGGCAAATGACTCCTGGCAAAGCTTTTCTGCTTTATCACCA
>DAOUZD010000069.1 GCA_030665795.1 Dehalococcoides sp. | reverse complement strand
TGATGTCTTTAATCGTGCTTTCCAGTTGTGCCTTTTCTGTTTCTTGCTGTTTTGCCAGCTCCTTGGCTTGGCTTTCAAGTTCGTCATAGAAGGAGAGCCCCAGGATATTGGCCAGCACCTCTTTACGCTCGGCTGGTCGTTTGGTGGTGAACTCATCGGCGTGGTCCTGCCGCAGGAAGGCGCTATTAACGAAGGTATCATAGTCCATATTCAGGATACCGGTAATTTTCTGCTGGGTCTGGGCGATGCTGTTGCCGGTGATTGACCTGAAGCCATCTCCAGCAGCTAGCTGCAACTCCAGAATGGATTGTCCGGCACTGCCTTGCCGCTTGGGTTTGGAGCGCTTGCGAATGATGCGGTACGGTTGCTTGCCGACGGCGAAGTCAAACTCCACTTCCATTTCTCGCTGACCAGAGTGAATCAGGTCATCATCGCTTTTTGCCCTGGCCTGCCCCCATAGTGCCCAGGTAATGGCGTCAATCAGGGCGGATTTGCCATTGCCGTTATCACCGGAGAGGCAAGCGGTGTGGATGCCTTCAAAATGGAGTGGCGGCACATTTTCCCGGTAACACATAAAATTGCGCACTTTTAACTTGATGGGAATCATCCAGAGGCTCCAGATAGCTGCATTTGTTAACTATTTTAGCATAATTTAGGAGATTATTTATCTACCTCAACCCCCTAGTTTGATTTCTCCAGGAGGCTCTTGACAGGGCGAGAGTAATATATCAAGCTTTTACTAACTAAAGACATATTTAAATAAAGTTGAGGGGGGTTCAACGTGCTGAGAAGTATTACCGGGGTCTGTGGCCTCACTTCCCAGCTAGCAGGTCTGATAACCCTGCTGGTTGCTGTCTCTATGGCTCCCTGGTTTAGCTGGACGGAAAACTATTTAAGTGTTCTTGGCGTCGAGGGTTCAGCGACTATCTTATTTAATTCCGGGCTTATTTTAGCTGGGGTATTCAGTCTTGTCTTTGCCATTGGTCTGGGGAAGAGTCTGCTGTCAAGTCGATGGCTGGGACAATTGGGCATGGCAAGCCTTATCTTGGGCTCGATGGCATTTTTGGCTATGGGCATATTCCCTCGAACCACTGGTGTCCCGCATAACCTAGCTTCTCTCGCCTTTTTCACCTTTATTTCCCTGGCTATTTTCCTCGTTGGCATTGATATCCTAACCACCTCATCAAAGATATGGGGAATGCTGAGTCTTACCGCGGTTGTTCTCATTGCTATCTTTCAATTGGTGCCCTGGCCTGGTGGAGCTATCTCGCAGGTACTTTCCTATTTGCCATGGTCATTGTGGACCATAGCTTTCGCCATTAAATTGCTGGTAAGGCCCAAGCTTGACGGCTAAAGTTTCTCCCCATTAGAATGGACTCAGTTAGATGTTTGAGATTCTGAGTGAAAAGTTAGGTAAAGTATTTCGCCTGTTGGGCAGTAAGGGCAGGCTCACCGAAAAAGATATTGATGAAGCCCTGCGCCAGGTGCGTTTAGCTCTTCTGGAAGCAGACGTCAATTTTAAGGTGGTCAAGGATTTTATACTCAGGGTCAGGGAACGGGCGCTTGGTGCTGAGGTACGGCAGAGCCTAACTCCAGGTCAACAGATAATCAAAATCGTCAATGAAGAGCTTATTGCTACTATCGGTGGCGAGCCAAGTCGCTTGATGGCAGCAACTCAAACACCATAAGTGGCTATGCTGGTCGGGCTGCAGGGCGGTGGTAAGACGACCACTGCCGCCAAGCTGGCGCTTCATTTGAAGCGTTCCGGACAACGCCCTTTACTGGTGGCGGCCGATAACCGTCGTCCGGCAGCTATCGAGCAGCTAGTTACTTTGGGTAAACAGCTTGACATCCCAGTTTACAACGAAGGTTCGAATATTCCGAGTAAAGATATTTGTGCTCATGCCCTGGCTGAAGCCAGGGCTCTGGCGGTTAACTGGGTTATCGTTGATACCGCGGGTCGCCTCCATATTGATGAGGCAATGATGGCCGAGTTAACTCACGTGAAAAAGGCGCTAGCGCCCGATGAGATACTGCTGGTAGTTGATGCCATGACCGGGCAGGATGCGGTACAGATGGCTGAGGAGTTTCAGGCTAGGGTAAGTCTGACCGGGCTCATCCTGACCAAGATGGATGGTGATGCCCGGGGTGGGGCGGCTCTCTCCATTCGATGGGTTAGCGGCGTGCCCATAAAGTTCATTGGCATTGGTGAGAAGGTTGACGCCCTGGAACCTTTCTACCCGGACCGTCTGGCGTCACGTATCTTGGGGATGGGTGATATGCTTACCTTCATTGAGAAGGCGGAGGCAACCTTTGATGAACAGCAGGCGAAAGCGTTGCAAAAGAAGGTGCAGACAGCCAGTTTTGATTTGGGTGATTTTCTATCACAACTAAGGGCAATTAAAAAGATGGGACCGGTAGCCCAGCTGGTCGAGATGCTGCCCGGTGTGTCGCAGTTAGCCGGGCGACTACCCGAGGGCACGGAAGAAAAACAGCTGAAGAAAGTTGAGGCGATTATCCTTTCGATGACCCCTGAGGAGAGGCATAATCCAAATATGATTGGCGGCAGCCGTCGTCGCCGCATTGCTCGGGGTAGTGGGGTGAAACCGCAGGATGTTAATCAGCTCCTCAATCAGTTTTACCAGATGCAAAAGCTGATGAAGATGGGGGTAAGGGGTAAACTACCTCACAATCTAATGGGGATGTTTCGCTAGTCTTTATTCTAAGTAATCCTTTAATTTTCGGCTTCGGCTGGGATGGCGTAGCTTGCGCAGCGCCTTAGCCTCAATCTGGCGAATTCGTTCCCTGGTGACAGCAAACTCTTTGCCCACTTCCTCCAGTGTCCGGCTGCGCCCATCTTCAAGACCAAATCTAAGCTGGAGTACTCGCTGCTCACGTGAAGTAAGGGTATCGAGCACATCCTCGATTTGCTCCTTCAGGAGTTGCTTGGAGGCAGCATCAACCGGTGGTAAAGCGTTCCTGTCCTCTATGGAGTTACCTAGGGGACTATCTTCCTCTTCGCCTATCGGGGACTCCAGTGATATTGGCAGTTGTGATACTTTGACGATTTCTCTAACCTTGTCGGAGGATATTTCCATTTCCTTAGCGATTTCGGTGGAGGTAGGCTCCCGTCCGTATTCCTGGGCAAGGCGACGGCTTGTTTTCAGTAACCGATTAATCGTCTCTACCATATGAACCGGAATACGAATGGTGCGAGCTTGGTCAGCGATGGCTCGGGTGAGCGCCTGACGAATCCACCAGGTGGCATAGGTACTGAATTTATAGCCTTTACGATAATCAAACTTCTCTACGGCTCGCATTAGCCCAATATTTCCTTCCTGAATAAGGTCAAGGAGGGACATACCCCGTCCAATATGCTTTTTGGCGACGCTGACGACCAGACGTAAATTGGCTTCGATAAGGTGTCTTTCTGCCCTTTTTGCCTCACGTTCGATATTTCTGAAGTGAGCTTCAAGTTGCTTTTCATGAGCTTGAATGGAACTAACGAAAGCATCATTGGTGACCAGTTTCTCTATATCAGTTAGCGAGGTGCCATCTCCGATAGCGTCAAGGAGTTCTTTAGGTAATAGTTTAATGTTTAACGATAACTTAATCAGATTTTGCTCTGTTTCCAGCATGGAACTACCTGTCTTAAGGGTAATATCGTGGATTAGCTGCTGGTCTATCGTACCATCAAGGCTATCCTGGAATTCAGCATTGGAGATGCTCTCTGGGAAACCGCTGGTTGCGGGCAAGCCAAGCCATTCTTGGAGGAGCTGGATAGTAGCCGAAGCTTGCCCTAGTTCATTAAGAACTGTAAGGATGATATCAGTTGCCGAAGGAGTCCTGCCGTATCTCTGTAAATACTCTTGTTTTATCTCATTGGTGCGTTTACCCTTTTCCATCTTCTTGGCTAAGGCCTTTTCGTCCACAGCGGTAAGGAGATGCACCCTGCCAAT
Source organism: Dehalococcoides sp. (assembly GCA_030665795.1). The sequence continues at coordinate 1,452 of DAOUZD010000069.1, read as the reverse complement.
CTCATGAAGGTAGATACGAACCGGGTCATCGACTATCTCTTGCTCGTCGAGTCCTCCGGCTGGTACTTCTAATTCCAAATCTACCGTGGATTCAGGTTTTTCAATCTCGAGGTGTTCTTCATGCCATAGTTTACCTAGCACAGGCGGACTTTCGTGCTCCGACTCTTCGTGGAGTTCGTGAGAAGAGGCATAAGCATCTGGCGGTTTGTTTAGCGCTTTCTCTGGTGTTAGTTCCTCGTCACTTTCATCTTCGGGAATAAATTGTTTCTCATCTTTTTCTTGGCTCATTCCTCACCTCCTAGTCTCTGACCGCCTCTGGCCTTTTTGAGTAAAAACTTCTCTTAACTGAATACTGGGTTCTATTCCTTCCTCTTTAAGCTTAGCCAGCTCGGCACCAGTGCCTCCTGACTCGGCTTCAAAGGCAAGTTTCTCGGCTCTTTTTGCCTCTAAGCTCCGCAGGTATTCTTTCCGCAGACTAAGCACGCAATCAGTATATTTCTGCTCTATGCGGTTAGGCGGCAGGTTCCGGTTTAGCAGGAAATCAAGGTGCTCATGAATGGCAATATCCAGTTGTTCCTTAATTGACGCTAGGTCATTAGCCTGCTGCCAGTTAATAAAGATTTCGCGGTTTTCGCTATTGGCAAAATATTCTGGGGGGAGGTTCTCCTGGATGCCTTTAAGCTCAGGGTGCTGTAAGAGCAAAGCCAGGCAGTATTCCTCAAGGGGGTTGGACGCGAATGGGCGTATTGTCTGGGTGACTGGCTCCTGTTTTGGAGCTTGGACAACGCGCCTGTCAGGCCGCGGCTTTATCCTGCTTAGTTCGGCTTCAATAATACGCACACTAACATCGGCCAGGCGCGCCAGTTTCTGTAAATAGTGAGCCTGACGTACGGTGTCTTTCATCTCAGCAAGGATTGGTAAAAGCTCCTTTACGGCTAGTGACTTATCTCTGGCGGTACTCAGGTCAAGTTTAGCAGTAACCATATTGAAGGTGTAGTCCATTATTGGCAAGGCTTCGACCAGCAGTTGTTGCCAAATTTTAGCATCCTCTTTAATCACATCGTCAGGGTCTTTACCTTTAGGTAGTATCATGACTCTTACTTCAGCCTCAAGAATATTTTCATAGCTTACGCCTCGCAGCATGGCTTCCTCTCCAGCGGCATCGGCGTCAAGGGCTAAAACTATATTCCGGGTCAGCTTTTTCAGAGAAACGACCTGTTTTTCGGTGACTGAAGTACCCATAGAGGCAACGACATTATTGAAACCATTCTGGTGGGCAGTGATGACATCCATATAACCTTCCACAATGATGGCTATTTCCTGCTTTCTGATGCTAGGGGCGGCTAGATTTATGGCGTAGAGACTGCTGCTCTTATCAAAGGTTGGTGTCTGTGGTGAGTTAATATATTTCGGTAGTGAATCATCAAGCACTCTTGACCCAAAGCCAATAAC
>DAOUZD010000131.1 GCA_030665795.1 Dehalococcoides sp. | reverse complement strand
CTCATTGGCCTGCTCACCGGTAGCCGCTTTACCGGTACCAATCGCCCAGACCTGCTCATAGGCGATAAGCAAGCCATTGAGGTCATCTATGCCTGCCAGAGAGGAATTTAGTTGCCCAGCTACCACCTCTTCGGTCTTGCCAGCCTCATTTTCTTCCAATCTTTCCCCGATACACAAAATTGGTTTTAAACTTACTTTCAGCGCAGCGGCAATCTTCTGGTTGACAAGCTCTCCCGCCTCGTTAAAGTGCTGTCTTCGTTCCGAGTGTCCGATGATAACAAATTCGCACAGGTCGGCGAGCATTAAGGGCGAAATCTCCCCGGTATAGGCACCCTTTTCCGCAAAATACAGGTTCTGCGCCCCCAACTTTATGGAGCTCTTTTTAAGCAGCTCTCTTATGGTAGCCAAGGAAACAAACGGCGGACAAATTACCTTGTCAACGCTACTTATCTTATCCAGCTCTTTGCGCATTGTCTTCACCAACTCTATGGCTTCACCGACGGTGGTGTTCATTTTCCAGTTACCAGCAATCAGGGGTATCCGCATTTTGTCCTCCTATCCAGTTATTAATCTAAAGAGAGGCACTGCTTCACCAGCTCGCTTAAGCACCGAACCTGAGCAACTTCAGAGCATTAGCCATCGCCAGAGGCATAATCTGTGTCGCCGGAAATCTGCCCAAGCCACCAGTGGCACAGGCTGGTTCAGAGAATTCACTTACCCGGTCGGGACGACACCACTCGGAATACAAAAGAATGGGCACGGGGTGCCAACTATGTCCTTTGAGTATAGCTGGTGTTGAGTGGTCACCCGCCACCACAATGACATCAGGTTTCAGCTTTATTAGCTCAGGTAGATTGCGGTCAATCTGCTCGAAAATTTTGACTCGGCGGTTAAAATCACCGTCCTCACCGGCGGTATCGGTTGGCTTGATGTGTAAGAAAAAGAAGTCGTAATCAGCGTAGTTCTGCTTTAGTGTCATAAATTCATCTTCAATAGCGGCTCCCGTTGGCAGAACTTCCATGCCAACTAACTTAGCCAGTCCCCGGTACATCGGGTAACTGGCAATGGCGGCTGGCTTTAATTTGTAGATTTCACCCATGGTGGGAAGTTGGGGGTGCCGGGAGAAACCGCGCAGCAGCACCATATTGGCGGGGTAATGTTCCGCCAGAGCTGCCTTTGCCTGAGCGATAAATTCATTGGCAACACTGGCCAATTTACTGGCTTCCGGGTTTAGGGCAGTAACAGATTTCGGGGCTACGCCTACCCGCAGAGGGTCGGAATCGCTTGCTTCAAGCGCCAGCCCATCACCGCGAAACACGGCGGCAAAACGATGCTCTCTCACTGGAGAGACCAAAACCTTAACCCCATCGATTAACCGCCCGTCAAGCAATTGACACAACTCGATGCATTTTTCGTTCGAGAGACGCCCTGCCCGGCGGTCAGCAACTAATCCTTTTTCATCCATAGTGCAGAAGTTACCACGAGTGGCGATATCTCCGGATTGCAGGTCAAAATCGATGCCGACAGCTTCCAAAACACCGCGTCCAATGATACAACTGACCGGGTCGTAGCCAAATAGCGCCAAGTGACCCGGGGCACTTCCCGGGGTTATTCCCGGAGCTACCGGGTCAGTAAGGCCGCAGATACCTTTCGCCGCCAATTGGTCAAGGTTCGGGGTATTAGCGGTCTCCAGTTCCGTCTTTCCCGTCTCGGGCTTGGGCAATCCGCCCAAACCGTCAATAACGAGTAACACGATTTTGCTCAGTGTGGGTCTGGCAATTTCCTTTATTAGTTCCAGATTATTCATATCAACCTCACCCTCTCCAGGTTTTATTTACTAACCCCATCCCCCTTTATCCCCCTTCCCCTTGATAAGGGGAAGGGGGGGTAGAGAAGAGAGGCTTTGCCTCTCTTTGACTCTCCTTTTTATTTACGAATAGTTTTTAAGTGTTCCTTTAGCGGAATAACTTCTAATGGGCAATTATGCCAAGTCCCGCAATGCTTCCACACCGGGTAATTTTTCCCCGCTCAAAAATTCGAGAGAAGCACCACCACCGGTGGAGACAAAGGACATCTTATCCGCCAACCCCATTTCATTGACTACTTCAGCGGTGGAGCCTCCACCAATAACCGTGGTCGCCTTAAGATTGGCTAAAAGTCTGGCTAGTTCTTGTGTTCCCTGAGCAAACCGGGGTATCTCAAATATACCTACCGGTCCGTTCCAGAAGACGGTCTGGCAGTTTCGTAACTTCTGGCTGAAGTTGCTAATCGTCTGCGGCCCCATATCGACAATCCTTTTCTCCCTGGCTATCTTTTCGATGGGGACAACCTCGATTTTAGCTTTGTCATTAAGTTCATCGGCAACAACAACATCGACTGGTAAGAGTAACTGTACCCTACTTTTGCTGGCTTCTGCCATTAAACTGGCTGCGGTGTCCAGCATTTCAGTCTCAACTAACGATAAGCCTACTTCACAGGACTTAGCTTTCAAGAAAGTAGCCGCCATGCCGCCACCGATGAGGAGAAAATCCACCTTATCCATAATGTTTTCCAGCATGCTAACCTTATCACTTATCTTAGCACCACCGAGGAGTGAGGCAAAGGGACGCGCCGGATTCTCTAAAATATTACCCAGGTTTTCGATTTCCTTTTCCAGCAGAAAGCCAGCTACTGCCGGAAGATAACTAGCGATGCCGGATATTGAAGCGTGAGCCCGATGAGCGGCGCCGAAGGCATCATTAACAAAGACATCACCCAAGCAGGCTAAAGCCTGAGCAAAGGAGGCGCCACCGGCTTCTTCTTCGGCATGAAAGCGGAGGTTCTCCAAGAGCAGGACATCGCCACTGTTTAAGCTTGCGACCAATTTTTCTACTTCCAAACCAATACAATCTGGAGCCATGCCCACTGACTGCCCTAGCAGTTTTGACAAGTGTCGGGCAACGACCGCCAACCGTAATCCATCGACTACTTTCCCTTTGGGTCGACCGAAATGAGACATAAGGACAACTTTCGCCCCCTGCTCGATAAGATATTTAATCGTCGGCAGAGAAGCCCGGATACGATTGTCGTCGGTTATTTCCCCGGTTTTTTCATCCAAAGGAACGTTGAAGTCCACTCGAACCAGAACTCTTTTGCCCTTAACTGCTATGTCCCTGACCGTCATCTTAGCCATTTCCCCACTCCCGAGTACAGGTAAACTGAAAAATAAAAAATCTCAGGTGCAATCAGATAGAAGTAAGTATACCGTTTCTGAGAAATAAATTCCTCAAGCTTTTCCCGATAAACGGCCTCAAGCCGACATTCTGCTTCGCTACGGGACAGTCTCTACCTTACCCTTAACCTCTAATAAAAAACCAGACTCATGACCGGGAAACAAACTCAGGACCTGTTGTGCTATCGCTTTCGCATCCAGTCCATACTTAGTGCGCAGAGTAGCTTGAGTCCCCTGCTCGACAAACTCGTCAGGGATGCCGATGCTTTTTACTTGTAGGCCACCAATTCCCAAATCTTGAAGAAACCTGGCGACACTACTGCCAAAACCACCGCTTAGCGTGTTCTCCTCAAGAGTAACCAGGCACTTAATACAATGG
>DAOUZD010000010.1 GCA_030665795.1 Dehalococcoides sp. | reverse complement strand
TGTCTGTGAGAATATCGTGTGGCTTGCCAAGTGGCGATGCTCACGCCAAAGATGGGGCTACGGCGACGAAAGTAGCCCAACAATAAAAATTTAGAAGAGAAGGAGGCAAATCGATGAAAATGGCACGTTTTCAATGGCAGGACAAGGTGAATTGGGGCATTGTAGAAGGCGACCGGTTATTTTCCCTGGTCGGTGACATTTATGGTGACTTTGAAAAGGGTAAAGAACTGTGTCAGCTAAAAGAGGTCAGGCTGCTGGCACCAGCGGAGCCCAGCATAATGATTGCCTGCGGGATGAACTATATAGACCATATTAAAGAGATGGGCTGGGATGTGCCCGAAGAGCCAGCACTGTTCTTCAAGACAGCCGGCACTGTGATTGGTCCGGAGGATAACATTGTCTATCCTCGAATCGCCCAAGATGTTCGTTATGAGGCAGAACTGTGTTGCGTCATAAAGCGCCGGGCTAAAGATGTCGCCGAAGAGGATGCTCTGGACTACGTCCTGGGCTACACTTGCGGCAATGACGTTACCGCTATAGACCTATTCAAAAAAGATGGACGTCTCACCAGAGCCAAGGCTTTTGACACGTCTGGACCGTTGGGCCCTTATCTAGTCACCGGACTTGACCCTCACAATTTAGTGATAAAGGGTAGGGTCAATGGCGAGACCAAACAGGATAGCAATACCGGTCTAACAATTTTCAGCGTTGAGAAGCTGGTTAGTCATATTTCAGCTTTTATGACCTTACGACCCGGAGATGTGATTTGGACTGGAACGCCCAGGGGAGGGGCTTGTCCGATAAAGATAGGTGATATCACTGAGGTTGAGATTGAAGGCATCGGCATTCTCAGAAACAAGATGGTCGCCTCGAAATAGGCCGGGCAGTAGGGCATCCCTCGAGTAATATAGCGCTCAATTGAACTTACAACCTAACGGGTATTAAACAGGGGGTCGGCCCTTTTTCGGCATACCCAGCTTGGCCAGTTGTTCCCTGACCTGGTCTGGCGTTAACCCGCTAATGCCGAGAGCCTTCCTTTTGCTGGTGGTGCCTTTGGCAATAGTTAGGGTGCTCTTTTTTATCCCCAAAATATGGCTGAAGTATTGGATTAACTCCTGATTGGCTTTGCCCTTGATTGGGGGTGCCGCAATTCTTACCCGTAAAACCCCGTTCTTGAAGCCTAGCACCTCGTTTCGGCTGGCATTAGGCTGAACCTGAACCCAGACTATTACCTGTTCCTTCTCCATTTTGACAGTGCTTATTTTATCACGTTGTGAAGATAGAATTCATCGCTTGTGCCGGGGCAAAAGCTAGAAATTAAAGTTTACATTAAGCTATAATGAAGATTAGTAGTCGGAAGGCACTTCCGGTACGGAGCTTAGTTTGGACACCGAAGAATTAAAGGCTTTAATTGTCAGTGAAATTGACGCTCGCCGCCACCAGCTTAATGAATTGAGTCTAAAGATACACGCTAACCCAGAAATTGCTTTTCAAGAGGTCAAGTCAGCAAACTGGTTAACCGAGTACCTGAAGGGAAATGGCTTCTCTATCGAACGGGGTATCTGCGGGCTAGCTACTGCTTTCCGGACGAGTTATGGACACGGTAAGCCAGCTATCGCTATCTTGGCTGAGTACGATGCTTTGCCGAAACTTGGTCATGCTTGCGGTCATAACCTAATCGCTACCAGCGCTGTTGGTGCCGGGGTAGCTTCTAAATTAGCTGTGGACGAGTTTGGGGGCACTGTTCTGGTTCTCGGTACGCCGGGTGAGGAGATGTACGGGGGCAAGGTGATAATGGCTAATAAAGGTGCCTTTGACGATGTGGATATTGTCATGATGGTGCATCCGGCAGGGCTGAATACGGCGACCACTAATTTTCTTGCCCTCCAGACATTGGAAGTCGAGTTTTTTGGCAAAGCGGCTCATGCGGCGGCACGACCCGAGGCAGGCATCAATGCTCTGGAAGCGATGCTTCAGTCATTTGCCGCCATTAACTCGCTGCGGCAGCATATTAAGGACAGTGCTCGCATCCATGGCATTATTACCGATGGTGGTGAGGCAGCTAATATCGTCCCGGCGCATACTGCCGGACATTTTATTGTGCGTGCTGAAGAGGACGGCTATCTTGATGAGCTAAGAGAGAAGGTTCTAAACTGCTTTATTGGTGCGGCTACGGCCAGTGGTGCCAGACTGGAATACAAGTGGGGGGAGGTGCGCTACGCGCCATTGCGCAATAATCTGACTTTAGCTCGACTATTTCGGCGGAACCTGCAGTCCCTAGGCCGCAGGGTGCATCTTTTTGACCCCAGAATCGGTATTGGTAGCAGTGACATTGGTAATGTTAGTCTGCTCGTACCGAGTATTCATCCTTTAATCGCTATAACTTCGGCCACAGTAGCCAATCATTCTCCCCAGTTTGCCGAAGCGGCGGCTTCAGAAGCCGGCACCCAGGGTCTTCTTGATGCGGCTAAAGCGCTAGCCATGACGGTGGTTGATTTAATGGCTAATCCGGAAGTAGTTGCCAGCGTCAAAGAAGAGTTTAGGCGGGGAAAATAATCAGGATAGTAGTTAGGAATCTTAATTGAGGAAGGCGATGATAATTGCCGTTGATGCTTCTGGTGGAGATTATGCTCCCCACGAAATAGTTAAAGGGGCGGTGAAAGCGGCCCAAGAGTATGAGGTGGAAGTGGCTCTGGTGGGCCGGAAAAAAGTACTCCACGTGCTGGCGGGTCGTCATTTACAAAAATATGGCCTCACTATTGTTGAGGCTAGCCAGACCATTGAGTCTAACGAATCACCAGTGAAAGCGATTCGCAGTAAACCAAACTCATCAATAGTCGTTGGAGTGAACTTGGTAAAGGAGGGTAAAGCAGCAGCCTTTGTTTCCGCAGGCAATACCGGGGCGGTGCTCGGTGCGGCGCTGTTTAGTCTGGGAAAGGTTAAAGGGATTGAGCGCCCGGCGATAGCTTGTATTATGGATATCACCCCATCCACTCCGGTCTTGCTCATTGATGCTGGCGCTAATGTTGATTGCCGGCCAAGCCATTTAGTTCAATTTGCCCAAATGGGTGCCATCTATAGCCAACATGTTCTCGGTATCAGTTCACCGCGAATCGGCTTGCTCAGTGTTGGTGAGGAAGAAACCAAGGGGAACCAGTTAGTTCAAGAAAGTTACCAGCTCCTGAAAAAGGCGAACAACTTAAACTTCATTGGCAATATCGAAGGCCATGATATATTAAAGGTAACCGCTGATGTTGTCGTTACCGATGGCTTCACCGGGAATATCGTACTCAAGACAATTGAAGGCCTGAGTGATACTTTTTTGGGTTCGGTGCGGCAGATAGGGCAAGTTGTTTCCAATGTCTATCACTTCCGGGGGCGTGACTTGCTCCGTGACCTAGGACTGGGTTCCTGGGTTGACCGAATCGACTACCGGGAACACGGAGGGGCCTGCCTGCTCGGGGTAAATGGCAATATTATCATTGCGCACGGCCGCAGTCAGGCCAAGACGATTAAGAGTGCCATTGGTATCGCCAAAAATATGGCGGAACAAGGTATATCACAGGTAATCAAGGAGGAAATTCATGAGCAAACCAACCGCAGTTGATGACAGTAATTTTGACCAGGTTGTGCTGCAGTCAAAGATACCGGTACTGGTTGACTTCTGGGCAGCTTGGTGCGGTCCATGCCTCATGGTGGCGCCAGTTGTGGAGGAACTAGCTGAAGAGTATGACGGTAGGGTAAACTTTGTCAAGCTGGATGTTGACCAGAATCCAAAGACGGCCAGCCAATATGGTGTCATGAGCATTCCCTTCCTGCTTATCTTCAAAAATGGGGCTCCCATGTCTAATATTGTCGGCTTTAGGCCCAAGGCTGACCTGAAACAAAGTCTGGAAGCCGTTCTTGAGTAATGGTAGAGGAGGGCGAGGTTGGTAAGCAAGCGGGAATATGATGTGGTAATTATCGGCGGTGGGCCGGCGGGGCTCACCGCTGGAATTTATACTTCAAGAGCCAGGCTGAGTAGCCTGCTTATTGAAAAGATGGCTGCGGGAGGTTTGATTGTAAACGCCGGGTTGGTGGAGAACTACCCCGGCTTTCCACAAGGTATCAAAGGACTGGAACTGGCGGAATCAATGAATCAACAGGCGGCAAAATTTGGGTTGGAAACATTGCTGGCTGAAGTTACCGGGCTGGAGCTTAAAGGAAAGCAAAAGATAGTAAAGACCAGCGAAGGAGACATTAACGCTAAAGCGGTGATTATCGCCAGCGGCTCTGACCGGGCTAAATTGGGTGTCCCGGGAGAAGAAGAGTTTACCGGTAGAGGGGTAGCTTATTGTGCCATCTGTGATGCTGCTTTCTACCGAGACCTGCCGGTAGCCGTGGTGGGTGGTGGCAATGCCGCCATTAATGAAGCCCTTGAGCTGAGTAAGTTTGCTTCCCGGGTCACGGTAATACACCGTCGTCAGGAGCTACGCGCCACTCGTATTCTTCAGGAGCAAGCCTTTGCCGAGCCCAAAATTGAGTTTCTGTGGAATACGGTGGTTGAGGCCATTGAGGGAGAAGGGGTGGTGAAGCGGCTTCGGCTCCGCAACGTGCTCAACGGAGAAAAATCGGTCCTGGATATATCCGGAATCTTTGTCGCTGTCGGCTTTAAGCCAAATACAGATTATCTCAAAGGAGTCTTATCGCTAGATGCCAATGGCGCCATCATTACTAATGAGAAGATGGAGACCGAGGTGCCAGGCATTTTTGCCGCTGGCGATATACGCTCCAGCGCAATTCGTCAGGTAATCGCGGCGGCGGGGGATGGTGCGGTGGCGGCTATTTACGCGGGAAGGTTTATCGCGGGATAGGGTTTTAATTAAAAAAATTTTTAAAGAGTTAGCTTCTTCACCTTATTGTTAGGCTTTAACGGGTGAAGTATAATTATTTTCAAGGAGAAGAATTATGAAGGTTGTCTTCTTAGAAGATGTGCCCAATGTGGCGGAAACGGGTGAAGTTAAAGAAGTAGCTGATGGTTATGGCCGGAACTTTCTGATACCGAAAAAGCTGGCCATATTGGCCGATGCCAAAGCGACTCAGATTATAGAAGCACAACTGAAAAAGAAAGCTCAACGGCAAGCCGAAACTGAAGCTGAGATGAGGGAACTGGCTAAACAACTGGAAGGGCAGGAGATTGTGCTCAAAGCTCGGGCGGGGGCTAAGGATAGACTCTACGGCTCGATTACCAACGCTGATATTGCCGATGAGCTTGAGAAGAGTGCCGGGTTAGTTGTGGACAAAAGGAAAATAGAGTTGGATGAGCCTATCCGTGAAGTCGGCAGCTATGAAATAGCCATTAGACTGACTAAAGATATCATACCCAAGATAAAGCTTAAGGTGATGGAAGAAGAGGAGAAGAAGGAGAAAAAGGTGGAGAAGGTGGGGAAAGCGAAGAAAGAAAGAGCGACAGCTGGGGAGAAAGAGGAGAAGAAGGAGAAAAAGGCGGAGAAGGCAGAAGAAGGGGAGAAAAAGAAAAAAAAGAGGGTAAAGGAGAAAGAGGAGACGAACCAGAGTGTATAGTGAAAAATTACCACCTCATGACCTTGATGCTGAGGAAGCGGTAATCGGTTCGCTGCTGATAGATGGCACGGCAATCTATAGAATTGCCACCTTTCTTCAGCCGCCTGATTTCTATCATGAGCAAAACCAATGGCTGTATGAAGCCTGCCTGTCGCTTTACGAACGTAATGAGGCCATTAACCAAATCACGGTAGCGCAAGAACTGGCGCGACGGGAAAGACTGGAGTCATGCGGTGGTGCCGCCTACTTAAGTCATCTCATAGCCATATGTCCGACTTCTCTTGATGTCGAGCACTATGCCCAAATTGTTCATCGCCTGTCGGTAATGCGTGGCTTAATCAAGTCTGCTGACCAAATTGCACGGGTTGGCTATGAAGCTGGTCCCGATGTTAATGCCAGCCTGAGTCGGGCCGAGGATATCTTATTTAAGCTGCGTCACGGGCAGGGTGAACGGGACTTCACCCATATTCGTCAGGTGCTGGATAAGTATTTTGAGACGGTGCCAACTCTCGAAGGAGAAGAAGGCTATCCTCAGGCACCGCTGCCCTACGTGCTCTCCAACTTTGTTGGCCTGGATGAATTTCTGGGCGGATTTCAGCGCTCTGACCTGGTTATTATCGCCGGCCGGCCCAGTATGGGCAAGACGAGTTTAGCACTTAGTATTGCCCGAAACGTTGCCGTGGAGCAAAAAGCGTGTGTGGCGCTGTTCAGTCTGGAGATGGCACGGGAGTCGTCCGTCTTACGTTTGCTTTCCAGTGAATCGGGGGTCAATTCAAGGCGGGTCCGTTTCGGGCTTCACACTGAAGATGAGGAGAAACGGATTATGGAAGCTATCGGCATCCTGTCCGAGTCTTCAATCTACATAGATGATTCACCTATGCTCCGAGTAGTCGAAATGCGAAGTAAAGCCCGCCGTCTCGACCGCGAGCGTGGCATTGACCTGATTATTATTGACTACTTACAACTGATGCAGGGGGAAGGGGTAAGAGGGGAAAACCGGGTTCAGGAAATCAGCTACATCTCCCGTTCCCTCAAGGCCTTAGCCCGCGAGCTTAATATACCAGTGCTGGCGGTATCACAGCTCAGCCGAGCCGTAGAGTGGCGGGCGTCACACATTCCGCAACTGGCCGACCTGCGTGAAAGTGGCAGCATTGAACAGGATGCTGATATTGTCATCTTTATCTACCGTGAAGAATACTATAACCCTAATGAGCAAGAATGGCAGCTCCAGCATCCGGATAAAGAATACCCACGAGAAGAAGCCGATATTATCATCTCCAAGAACCGCAATGGACCTACCGGGCAGGTAAAATTGCGTTTCCGGCACAACCTAGCCAAGTTCTATAATTTTGAGTATCCAATCAGTAGTGAAGAGCCGAGCTTATTATGAGTCAGCTTACCGGTTTTCCAGCCAAGATGGAGTTTACCCCTATACCCAATTTTTTCTTGAGTAGCATCCTGCCTCAAATCAATGATATCAGCGAGTTAAAGACAACGCTGCATGTGCTGGCGGTACTTTACCGTAAACGGGGTTATCCTCGTTTTGTTACTTATCGGGAGCTGCTGGGGAATCCGGGCCTGGTGAGTAGCTTGAGGGGAGGAGATAAGGCGCCGGATGAGGTATTGCGTAGTGCCCTGGAAATGGCGACCAAACGGGGAACCATTATCCATGTGGTGTTAGATAGAGAAGAGGTGTCCGAGGATGTCTATTTGCTCAATACTGAGTCCGACCGGAAGATTATGGCTAAAATTCAAAATGGTGAACTCAAATTGAGCGGGCTCAAAGCGACAGAAAAAACCTATATTGAGCCAGAGGAACAGCCGGATATTTTTACGCTTTATGAACAGAATGTCGGCATGCTGACCCCGATGATTGCCGAAGAACTGCGTGAGGCGGAGAAGTTGTACCCTGAAGTCTGGATTAGAGATGCCATCAGAGAGGCAGTTTCCCTCAATAAGAGAAGCATCAGATACATTGTCCGGATGTTAGAGCACTGGTCAGCAGAAGGTAAAAGCGATGGAACATATCAGCGATATTCTAAGAAAGGCCCGGATAAATACGTCAAACAAAAATATGGACATATGGTCCGACGCTGAAGAAGAGCCTTCGCCAAGCGCCAATTGTCCGATTTGTAAAGGGGCCGGATTCGTTCATCCTTTGCTGCCTTCAGGGAAACCGGATTTTAGCCAGGTGGTTGCCTGCCGCTGCGTCAAAAAGGAACAGGATAGTGAGCGTCAAGCCCGCTTGCAGCGATATAGTAACCTGGGCGCGCTAACTCAATTTACCTTTGATAACTTAGAACCGCAAGGTAGAAGCGGGAATCCCAAGAGCCAGGAGCAATTCAAACGTACTTATGAGGCCGCCAAAGCCTTCGCCGCAGAACCTAAAGGCTGGCTTATCCTGAGTGGTCCCAGTGGCGGTGGCAAAACTCACTTGGCGGCAGCGATTGCCAACGAGCGAATCAGCCGCGGCTACCCCGTTTTCTACATCACTGCCCCTGACCTTTTAGACCACCTGCGCGCGGCGTTCAGCCCCGATAGCGAAATACCGTATGACGAGTTCTTTGACCAGGTACGTAATGCGCCGCTGCTAATTTTGGATGATTTGGGCGCTCAAACCAGCACCCCCTGGGCCAAGGAAAAACTGGACCAACTATTGACGCATCGCTTTAATCGCAAACTACCTACCGTGATTGTGCCGATCATTCCTCTGGAGCGGTTAGAAGAGAGAATACAAACCCGTTTAACCGACCCTGAACTGAGTCAAATAGGCATGATTGAAGAAAAGCAACCCTCGTCATTAGACTATGCCTGGGGCCCGGAATTTGAATTGCAAAAGAGCATGACCTTTGATAATTTTGACTGGAGACGAGTAAACCTGCCTCCAGAACAGCGTGAGAATCTGGAGATGGTGTACCGTGCCGCCTTTAATTTTGCTCAGTCCCCCGATGGCTGGCTAGTGTTACAGGGGGAGAACGGGTGTGGTAAGACTCACCTGGCGGCGGCTATCGTTAATTATCGTTATCAGGCGAATGAACCAGCCCTGTTTGTGGTGGTACCCGAATTTCTTGACCATCTACGCTCCACTTTCAGCCCGGAGAGCAAGGTTTCCTATGACCAACTGTTCGAAAGGGTAAAGACGGCGCCGCTGCTTGTCCTGGACGACTTTGGTGAGCAGTCAACCACTCCCTGGGCACGGGAAAAACTCTACCAGGTGATAAACTATCGTTATAACGCCAGATTACCGACCGTAATTACCACCGGTTTCACGCTGGATGAGGATGAAATTGAGAGCCGTATTGCCTCCAGGTTGATAGACCAGAAGCTCAGTACTTTCTTGTATATTAAAGTCCCTGACTATCGAAGTGATGCTCTGAGCCAAAGGAAGGCGACGCGCCGTAAGGGGCGCTGGGGATAAATTAGAGTAAACAAAAAGGCAAGCGAGGAAAGTACCCCTGCCGGGACTCGAACCCGGGCACGCGGTTTAGGAAACCGCTGCTCTATCCACCTGAGCTACAGGGGCATATTCAAACATCACTATTTTAGCGATAATCATGGTTGGTGGCAAGCTGGCACCTAGGCGCACCTTAAATTTGTCCTCTTGACTTCCCAAGAGCCAGCGCATTAAAATCAATTGTTACCCGGCACGATAGTTAAAGGAGGTATGATGGCACAGAGCGAAGTTAAAGTAGTCGCCTGGGAACTATTACAGGAGTTCACCAAGGAAGTATTTGTGCGGGTGGGTATGCCCCCTGAGGGCGCAGAGGCTGAGGCGGGTGCGCTGATATGGGCCAACCTGCGGGGGGTGGACTCCCACGGTGTACTGCGGATTCCGTGGTACGTGGAAAACGTGGACAAGGGGGTAATGAACCCGAAGCCCAATATCCAGGTTATCAAGGAGACGCCGGCTACCCTGTTTGTTGAAGCCGACCGCGCCATGGGTCCAGTGGTTACCATTTTCGTAGTGAACCTGGTGATGGAGAAGGCGAAGAAGGCAGGAATTGGCTGGGCATTGATACGTAACCTTACCCACCAGGGGGCCCTGGGCTATTACTCGCAGATGATGGCGAAGAAGGATATGGCGGGAATCGTTTTCGTGTGCAACCCCCCTAACATGGCACCCTACGGTGCCAAGGTTGCCGGAGTACACAATAGTCCGATAGCTATTTCGGTGCCGGCAAAGCGCCACCATCCACTGAATCTGGACATGGCCACCAGCGTAGTGGCGGGTGGCAAACTTTGGCTCGCCGATGATAAGGGAATTCCCATACCGGAGGGCTGGGCTCTAGACAAAGAGGGTAAACCAACCACTGACCCCAAAAAAGTTGGTGCCCTGCTGCCCTTTAGTGGCCCTAAAGGCTCGGGGCTGGCCATTATGTTTGAATGCTTGTCCAGTGTTATGGCCGGTAACCCGGTGCTGGAGCCGGCACTGCTGGGTAAAGAAATAGGGCCTGAAGCAGAGGGTAAGAAGGTAGAAGCCATCGGGGAGCGCCTGAGCTTTGTTCCCCGTCACATCCAGAACAGCGTTGTCGCCGCTGTTGACATCAGCACGTTCACCGATGTCGAGAGTTACAAAGAGCACATTGATAACCTTATTGATGGCCTCAAAGCCCTGCCCAAGGCAGAAGGTTTTAGCGAGATATTCGTTCCCGGCGAACCTGAGGAGAGAACTTTTGACGAGCGTTCCCGGAATGGCATTCCTCTTCCCGAGGGCACTGTCCGCAATTTACGAGGCATCTCAGAGAGGCTTGGTATCAAGCTACCGCCCGGTCTGTAGGCGGGCAATATTGAAGCCATTACCGCGTATCAGCTCTCCAGGCCAATTCCCACTCTCTGGAAGAGTCTCTTTAGCTCACGGCGGGCAAGCCGAGTGGGTTTGCCTCCTCTTTTCTCCCAACGCTGGACTGTGGAAAGGCTGACATTTACCTCTCTTGCCAGGTCCTCCTGTGTCCACTTCTTCTTGGTTCGTAGTTCTTTTAGATTTTCCTGGAGTCTTTCCATATATAGCCTATTTGCGCTACAGAAAAAGAGGTTTTACCTTGTGTAGCACATGAGATTATAACACTTAATGTGCCCATTTGTCAATACCTGTGCCAAATGTCATGTAAAATTTTTGTCATTTTTTATCTGTTTCAAGGCGGGAGGGGGCTTGACAAATAGGGTAAAGTCCTCTAAAATGCAAGCTAGTCCCGTATATGTTACGGGGCTAATTTATTGTTAGGAGGTTTTGTATTAGTGAAACATAAGTGATGAAGTCACTTAA
>DAOUZD010000182.1 GCA_030665795.1 Dehalococcoides sp. | reverse complement strand
CATTCCCGCGGGCAAATATCACACGAGTGCAATCGCGCTTCTAAGGCTTCAGCGCGGCGCTTCAATTCGCCGGACCGATACAGAGCAAGATATTCGGGTTTCATAACTTCCATGGCTCTAATTTCAATAGCTATGCTCTTTGTGCTTGACCACTAAGACGAGTTTATTTAAGCTTAAAACCTCTACGTTCTCACCCGCTGGAATGTCCTCGGCAACCGATTTCGCCTTCCAGTATTCACCTTCAACGCGGACGACTCCATCTGGCGTCAGCGGTTCAATCACCTCACCTTCGATGCCAATCATTCCTTCCGAGCCGGTAACTTGCTTCACATGAAAACTGGGTATAATCACTTTATGGGTGATGAAGATAAGGGCACCCAGCAGCAAGGCAACAACAATGGCCACCCATAACGGGACTCTTATCTTGAAAAACCACAAGACCAACAGCACCAAAACCACCGCCGCCACCTCATCCAACAATAATACCAGAACCACGAGCCAGTCTTTAATGGTTCTTTTCATACGCTCTCCTGTTGCTGCTTAGAGCTCAAACTGCCATTCACACCAAAATTGCGCCGGATGGGCATCCGGAGGACAGGTTAAACAACTCATTTTAATCCGAGGGTCAATTACCTCAGCATAGGAACCAAGCAAAGCGATGCCCACCGCCTTGCAGGGAAATTCACCTCTCCCGTCCCTGATTCTGGCCTTTTGCGGCGGGCAATCAGTGAAACGCAGCACCGCCCGATTATCCGAGAGTTCCGCTGCTCTGGGCTTAAAAACAGCCAATAGCGGGTCGAGCTCAATCACCTTGATGAGGTTACGAATCGGGCTACCTTCGTCAACGGTAAAGTATTTCTGTACTCTCCTCGCTTGAACTAAACAGAGTCTCCGCCAGACTTCCACATCTATTTCCAGCGCCGTGTCCAGACCGAACTTCTCCTCAACCAGAGTAAACCACAGGCCGTCAAGAGTATAACAACTGCGAGAACACAACTCGACCAACTTCTCCACGGGAATCTGTGAATGTTCGATTCCAGCCATGCCTTTATTCCTTTCTATTCTGACAATTTATGCAGTTTTTCAAGAGCTACTTTAATTCGGCTCAGACATCGTTCTTTACCCAGCACGGCCATAGTTTGAAACAAAGGCGGCGCTGCCGTTCGTCCGGTAACCGCCACTCTCAGCATGCCGAAGAGTTGACCGGTCTTTAGCCCCAGTTCCTCGGCCAGAGGACGGAGCACGACTTCCAGCGATTCTTCACCAAATGCCTCTAATTGCCCTAATTTCTGCTGCCCTACCTCCAATGCCTTGATGGCTGATTCCCGGGTCATGTCCTTGCCGATTAACAAGCTGGAATCATAGTCAAGCTCAGCGACAAAGAAAAAGTGAGCCAGCTCAGTTACTTCAGCTAGCTTCTTAGCCCTCTCCTGAATAAGGGGCATAATCTGCCTGACATAATCGGTAGGTAGCGGCCGCTTTATCTCAGGCGGTAATCCTTTATCTAAAAATGGTAAAGACCGCTGCACAAAATCTTCCGGGCTCAAGCTACGGATATATACCCCGTTCATCCAGTTGAGTTTATCTGGATTAAAGATGGCGGCCGTTCGGCTAACGCGCTCTAGAGAGAAATTTTTTACCAGTTCCTGTCGCGATAAAATCTCGGTTTTATCATCCAGAGACCAGCCGAGCAGGGCCAGGAAGTTGACCATCGCTTCAGGCAGGTAACCCTGCGCCTGATAATCGTTGATAGACACCGCCCCATGCCGCTTGCTCAGTTTGGCGCGGTCAGGCCCCAATATCATCGGTAAATGAGCCAACTGCGGCATCTCATAGCCCAGAGCTTTATAAAGAAGCTTGTGGCGGGGAACACTGGGTAGCCACTCCTCGGCGCGGAGGACATGGCTAATCGCCATTAAATGGTCGTCAACCACATTGGCCAGGTGATAAGTAGGATAGCCGTCTGACTTAAGCAAGACAAAATCATCAATGGTGCTATTGTCAACGACAACGTCACCCCAAATCAGGTCGTTAAAGCTGGTCTGCCCCGCAAGCGGTATCTTGAAACGAACTACCGGGGTGATACCTTCAGCTTCTTTTTGCGAGCACTCGGCCGCACTCAGGTCGCGACAACGCCGGTCATAGCCCGGCGGCTGCTTGCATCTGACCTGCTCCGCCCGCATCTCCTCAAGGCGCTGGGGGGAACAGTAGCAATAGTAGGCATCTCCCTGTGAGACCAGACGCTTAGCGGCCTCACGGTATAGCTCTAACCTTTGTGACTGAAAGTAAGGACCATAATTACCCCCCACCTCAGGCCCCTCATCCCAATCCAGCCCCAGCCAGCGCAAGCCATCAAGGATAGCCTCCACCCCTCCCTCAACCTTACGGGCAACATCAGTATCCTCAATACGGACAATGAAAGTGCCACCAGTATGGCGAGCAAAGAGCCAGTTAAACAGGGCGGTCCTGATATTGCCCACATGGGGGTAACCAGTGGGGCTGGGAGCAAAGCGCACTCTAACTGATTGGTTCATTTAATATCTTCCAGTGAATACACGAATCTCAATTATCCCAAAATCACTTCGTCCCATTCTACCACCCTATTTCGTGATAATTCTAGCTAATATCCTTCAATGCCTGCGCTAAATCCGGGGGAAGTTCAGACTTAAACTCTACGTATTCACCGGTGGAGGGTAACTTGAAGCCAAGGCGGCAGGCGTGCAGGAACTGCCGGGATAG
>DAOUZD010000134.1 GCA_030665795.1 Dehalococcoides sp. | reverse complement strand
CAGGCGCCGTCCGAGAGTGATAAATATCGAACCGGGAGACACCAGAGAAAAGCACTATTCACTGGCCTTTGACATCGGCACGACGACGGTCTGCGGGCAGTTGCTCGACTTGAACCGGGGTATGGTGATTGCCGAAAGCATCGCCTACAACGGGCAGATAAGCTACGGGGAAGATGTTATTACCCGAATCGCCTATTGCCAGAAACCGGGGGGGCTGAAAAAATTGCAGCAGACAGTGGTCACCACCATTAACGATGTTATCGGGGAATTACTGAGCCAGAGTAAGGTGGGAATAGAACATATCGGTCATATGATAGCGGCCGGCAATACCACGATGACGCAAATCCTTCTCGGGTTGGAGCCGAAATACCTCAGGCTAGCGCCCTACACCCCGGTAGCCAACTTCTTCCCTCCGGTAGAAGCCGACTCCCTGGGGATCAAGGTCAATCATCACGTTTATCTTTTCACCTTCCCGGCGGTAGCGAGCTACGTTGGTGGTGATATTGTCTCGGGAATTGTCGGCGCCGGAGTGCACCAGAGAAAAAATCTGACCTTCTTTATGGATATAGGCACCAATGGGGAGATAGTAATCGGGAACTCGGACTGGATGGCAACCGCCTCCTGCTCAGCCGGCCCTGCCTTTGAAGGCGGGGGGATAAAGCACGGCATTGTCGCCACTGAGGGTGCCATTGAAGATTTTAATATCAAGCCCTCAAACTTGGAGCCCGAGATTGGCACCATCGGGGGGACAAAACCGAAAGGCATCTGCGGCTCAGGACTGATTAACATTGTCGCCGGACTGCTTGAAGCCGGGGTGATTGGTCAAAATGGCAAATTTAATCGTGACCTGGCCACTAAAAGAGTCAGGCCGGGCAGCGATGGTTACGAGTATGTCCTCGCCCGGGCACGAGAAACCCAGATTGGTAAAGACATTGTTATCACCGAGGTAGATATTGATAACCTCTTGCGTGCTAAGGCAGCGATGTATGCTGGCTGCCAGACGCTGTGCAAAAGCGTGGGGATGGACGACTGTGACTATGAACAGGTGATTATCGCCGGTGCCTTTGGCAGTCACCTTGATATTGAAAAGGCGATAACCATTGGGCTACTGCCTGATTTGCCCGTGGACAGGTTTATCTTCATCGGTAACGGCTCGCTTCTGGGAGCCAGATTAACCTCTTTCTCCACCGACCTCCTTGACGATGCCCGAAGAGTCGCCCAGATGATGACCAACTTTGAATTAAGCGAGAACGTCGACTTTATGAATAATTATGTAGCGGCGCTATTCTTACCACACACTCACGCTAAAGAGTTTCCCACGGTGAGTAAAAGACTGGCCAAGCTGGCCAATAACGATTCTAAGCGGAGGATAACCCTTTGAGCATCAATATTGCCGTCGCTGGCAAAGGTGGCAGCGGCAAGACCACGGTGGTCAGCCTAGTCATCCGCTACCTGATGAGAAATGGCCTAGGGCCAATTCTGGCGGTTGATGCTGACCCCAACGCCAACCTGGGGGAGAGTCTGGGGCTCAGCATCAGACAGACCGTTGGCTCCATAATCGCTACTTTTAACGAGGAAAAAATAAACATCCCTCCGGGAATGACCAAGGAGGCATACCTGGAATTTAAACTGAATAACGCCATGGTGGAAAGCAAAGGGCTTGACCTGGTAACGATGGGCAGAGGGGAGGGGCCCGCCTGCTACTGCTACCCCAACCTTATCTTAAGGAAATTCATGGATAGTCTTACCGAAAGCTATGCCTATATGGTTATGGATAATGAGGCCGGGATGGAGCACCTGAGCCGGAGAACTACCCAGAATATTGACGAGCTGCTCTTAATCTCCAATCACTCAGTAAAAGGTGTCCGCACCATTGCCCGCCTGAGAGAGCTGGTAGCCGAACTCAAACTGGTGGTCAAAAGACATTCGGTAATCATTGATTTCGTTCCCGACGGGGGGATAGACCCAGTCATCAGCGAGGAACTGGCCAGGTTGGGTATTGAACCCACCGCCATCATTCCCTTAGATGAGTCGGTATACGAATACGACCTTAAACTAAAGCCGCTTCTTGGCCTGCCCGACTCCAAGGCGGTGAGGGCAGTTGACGATTTGATGACTAAACTTCTTGAGACGGATAAAGTTTATTCTACGAAAACTTAATTAAACGGGGTGAAGAAATGACGGCACAGATTATCAGCGGCACGGAGATTGCGAAAGAGATTCGTGAGGAGCTAAAAGGGGAGATTGCGGAACTGAAAGAAAGGCATAATTTGATACCGGGTCTGGTTACTGTCCTCGTCGGTGAGGACCCGGCCTCCCAGGTCTATGTCGGGCAGAAGGAAAAGACTTCCCTCGCCCTGGGTATTTATTCCGAAAGACATGACCTGCCTGCCGAGACCCCTCAGAAAGAACTGATGGTGCTAATTGACAAGCTGAACAAAGACCCCAAGATTCACGGCATTCTGGTGCAATTGCCTCTGCCCAAACATCTTAATGAGACCGAGGTTCTTTATGCCATCGACCCAAAAAAGGATGTTGATGGCTTTCACCCGGTTAATGTGGGCAGATTGATGATCGGGGAGCCCGATTATTTACCCTGCACCCCCCACGGCATCCAGCAGCTTCTTATCAGGTCAGGGGTTAAGATTAACGGGGCGGAGGTAGTAGTTCTGGGCAGAAGCAACATCGTGGGAAAACCGATTGCCAATATTCTGCTGCAAAAGAAAAAGGGAGCTAATGCTACGGTCACGGTGTGCCACACCGGAACCAGAGATATTTCCTTTCATACCAAGCGGGCTGATATACTAATAGTGGCCGCCGGTAAACCCAAAGCGGTAACCGCCGATATGGTCAAGGAAGGGGTAGTGGTGATTGATGTTGGGGTTAACCGAATTGGCAAAACCGCGGAAGGAAAAGCCATCCTGGCCGGCGATGTTGACTTTGATACCGTTAAGGAAAAGGCGAGTGCCATTACCCCGGTGCCGGGTGGGGTGGGACCGATGACCATCACCATGCTGATGCTGAATACAGTAAGGGCGGCTAAACTGGCCGCTGGCCTAGCTTGAAAGGAGAGAAACATGGAATATAAAATTGAGGAAAAGAGCGCTCCGGGCCGAGATAAAGTAGAAGTACTGGGAGAAACCTTTGAGGAAGGCAGACCCGAGGGCGAGGAGATGGGCAGGTGGCGGCAGAAACTCGGGAGCCGGGAGGAGAAGCTCAAATACCTGCAAACCGCCGAGAGATACTGGTACGGAAAAGACTGGTTTGGCAGTGAAAAGAGAAAGACACCAGCCTAAGCAAAGGAGACAAAATGGCTTTTGAGATTCCAAAGACCGCCTACAGCGGCAAGATTAAAGAGATAAAACTGGGCAAGGGGGATAAGGTAATCACCGTCGGCGGGGAATCCGCCTATCCTTTCTACCTTTTTGAAGGTGAGATGCCCCATATACCGAAAATAGCCATGGAGGTTTTTGACTGTCCCCCCGAGGAGTGGCCTGAGGCTGCCCTGGAGCCTTTTGCCGGGGTTACTGACGACCCAGCT
>DAOUZD010000044.1 GCA_030665795.1 Dehalococcoides sp. | reverse complement strand
GAAAAACACGGTATGGTTTGGGATTATTATGACAAAGTAGGAATAGACTACTTCCTTACCTTTGAAGGTAGGGAGTTGATTGAGCTTTCACCGGAGGAGATGGCTAGGTGGGTGGAAGCCGCCAAGGTGATTAAAGATGAGTACATGAAGGAAAAGGCAGCTATGGGGCTGCCTGTAGCCGATTACGAGGATTACCTTAATGAGCGGGCCAGCTACTGGTCTGAGAGGACACCAACGGCAGAAGAGAGTTTAGCCTGGGTTAAGGCTGAGCTAGAACCGCTGGCGCCGGCAAAATAAATGACCGGATAGTCATGAAATAAACTTAGTGGGGGTGCCCGTGAGTAGATGTTAGATTTCGGGTACCCCCAACGAATGGTATGAGTCTATGTCGGGTAAAATGGACCGCCTAGAAAGATTTGCCAGTTCTCTTAGCAACTGGTTTAACTGGGTGGCGGGTGTTGGTGTGGTGGCTATGCTTGGCCTCACTGTGGCTGACATAATTGGAATCAAGTTCTTGAAGCACCCCATCCCCGGTGCCATTGAGATTGTTGGCTTTTTAGGGGTTGTAATAATTGCCTTCGGTATCGCCTATACCCAGGTCTTGCGTGGGCACATTCAGGTAGAATTTTTCGTAATGCGCCTGCCCAAGCGAGCCCGAGCAAGCATCACTGCTTTTGTCTCTCTCCTTGGACTGGCACTGTTTGCCCTACTGGCTTGGCAGAGCTACGACTTCGGTCGCGTTCTCCAGACCACCGGGGAAGTCTCCATGACCCAGAGGATTCCCTTCTATCCATTCGTCCACGCGATAGCTTTCTGCTGCATTCCAATCTGTTTGGTGTTGCTGGTGGAATTTCTTAGGTCAGTGACGAAAGCGGTGAAAAGGTGAATCCGATTACCGCTGGCATCATAGGCATTTTCGTTCTGGTTCTTATTTTCCTCCTTAGCATGCCAGTCGGCTTTGCCATGGCCTTTGTCGGACTTATTGGTTTCTGTTACTTAGTTTCGCCGGAGGCAGGGCTTAGCCTTCTGGCGAGGGATGTTTTCGCCGTTTTCTCCTCCTACTCTCTCACTGTTATACCCATGTTCATATTCATGGGCTCCGTTGCCTTCGCCTCCGGAATGAGCCGGAGACTGTACGATGCCAGCCATACAATTTTTGGTCAAATGCGTGGTGGTTTAGCTATGGCTACTATTGTCGGCTGCGCTGGTTTTGCCGCTATCTGCGGTTCGACCAGTGCCACTGCCGCCGCCATGGGGAGGGTATCCCTGCCAGAGATGAAGAGGTATAGCTATGATGATTCATTAGCCACTGGCAGTGTTGCCGCTGCCGGTAGCCTGGGTATACTGATTCCTCCTAGCACCATCTTTATTGTTTACGGGATATTGACTGAGCAGTCTATAGGGAAGCTTTTTATAGCTGGTGTTTTTCCTGGTATACTCCTGGCTACCCTTTTTATGGCTGTCGTGTTCCTTGTCTGTTGGCGCTGCCCTACTCTTGCCCCACCAGGTAAGCCAACAAGTTACAAAGAGAAGATGGCAGGGCTCACCGGAATTAGTGAGATGCTAGTCTTATTTATCTTAGTGATAGGAGGACTGTTCCTCGGCTGGTTCAGCCCAATACAGGCTGGAGCCGCGGGTGCAGCTGGTGCTTTGCTCATCGGCCTAGCCCGGCGGCAACTAAATTGGCAAGGATTTCTCTTTGCAGTTAAAGACACCGTGAAGGTAACTTGCGAGGTCATAATCATCGTTACCGGGGCGGTCATATTCGGCCATTTCATGGCGGTGACCAAGATTCCACTTGTCCTTGCTGATTGGGTAGGTGGGCTTTCTCTCCCCACTATGGTTGTTATGGGAGTGATAGTTCTCATGTACCTCTTGGGCGGCTTTTTTATGGATGCTCTAGCCTTAGTTACCCTCACTATCCCTATCCTCTACCCGGTGGTTCTAGCTTTAGGCTTTGACCCAATATGGTTCGGGGTGATAATAGTATTGGTGACTGAGATGGGAGTAATCACACCGCCGGTGGGGATCAATGTATATGTCATCAAAGGAATTGCTGAGGACGTGTCTCTAGAAACCATCTTTAAAGGAATATTCCCATTCCTTGCAGCATTGATTGTTGCTGTTTGTATACTGATGGCTTTTCCCCAGATTGCTACCTTTTTACCCAGTCTGGCTACCTATTAAGCCTGTAGCCTGACTACCTGTGGAGGAGGTGAGTTGATAGATGACCATAGCCGAGATGCTGGCCAGAAATGCCAGGCTGTATCCTGAAGACAGCGCCCTCATTGAGCTAAGACCAAGTCAAAAGATAAGACATGAAATCACCTGGAAGGAGTTTGATGACAGGGCTAACAGGATAGCTAATGCCCTCATAGATAGAGGAGTTAGCAAAGGTGATAAAGTAATTCTCCTGATGATGAACTCCATAAACTGGCTTGAAGCTTATTTTGGTATCATAAGAACCGGAGCATGGGCAGTTCCCCTCAACTTCAGGTTCATCAGTAGAGATATCAAGTACTGCGCTGATATAGCCAAAGCCAAGGTAATGATTTTGGGTGAAGAATTTACTGAAAGGGTAGAGGCTATTCGTTCCCAGTTACCGACAATAAAGAACTATATCTTTATCGGTCAGAACCTGCCTAAAGCCATGGAAGACTTTGAGAGTTTAATCGCTAAGGCATCCTCCAAACCTGTAGATATAGGGTTAAGCGACGAAGATGGGTGCGGGCTCTACTTCACCTCAGGCACTACCGGAGAACCAAAGCCAATACTGCTGACCCACAAGAATATGGAATGTGCAGCTATAACCGAGAACTGTCACCACTACCAAAAACATGAGGATAATTTTATTCTTCTTCCCCCGTTATACCATACCGGGGCTAAAATGCACTGGTTTGGCAGTCTGATTGTTGGCAGTCGAGCTACGATACTGACTGAAATAAGCCCCCAGTATATCTTTGAAGCTGTCTATAAAGAGAGAGGAACAATAGTATGGTTACTGGTACCATGGGCTCAGGATATCCTCGGAGCAATGGACAGGGGAGAACTCAGGAAAGAGGACTACGACCTAAGCTGCTGGCGCCTTATGCACATTGGTGCTCAACCTGTACCTCCCAGTCTGGTTAAACACTGGAAGGAATACTTTCCCGATATGCAGTATGACACCAACTACGGACTAAGCGAAGCCACAGGACCAGGATGCGTTCACCTTGGCATAGAAAATGAGAGAAAAGTGGGAGCAATCGGCAAAGCCGGCTTTAACTGGGAAGCGCGCATCGTAAATGATAGCGGCGAAGATGTTGCTCAAGGAGAAATTGGAGAGCTGGTTGTCAAGGGTAACGGGGTTATGAAGGAATACTATAAGAACCCAGAGAGGACAGCGGAAACTATCAAGAACGGCTGGCTGTATACCGGTGATATGGCTAGGATGGGTAGCGAAGGTTTCATCTACCTCGTTGACAGAAAGAAGGATGTAATCATCACCGGGGGAGAAAATATCTATCCAGTTGAATTGGAGGAGATTCTCCAGAGTCACCCCAAAATCTATGATGTGGGAGTAATTGGAATCCCTGATGAAAGATTGGGCGAAATAGCCACAGCGGTTATTGACCCCAAGCCAGGTGAAACTCTAACCGAGGAGGAAGTAAACATATTCTGTGAACAGAATTTGCCCCGATATAAGCGACCCAGGCGCATCATATTTGACAAAGTACCACGAAATCCCACGGGCAAGATAGAAAAACCAGAGCTGAGACAGAAATACGTAACCTAAGAAAAGCTGAGTCAGGAGAGCAAGTAGAGCCAAGATTGCAAGATACTTTCTCATCATATTACCCCCCTATGGTTGACTAAGACTGTTCAGTTCAAGCACATTTGCATCATGTCACTTATGAGCTGTTTTCTTGCTTTATCAATGTCCATGGTATCCTGCCTGTTGGAATCGGGATGGAAACATAGGTGCCAGAAGTATTATCTCAACTTTTCACCCTTATCATATTTCTACCACGGTAGCTGTCAATTATCAATTTAATGGACTACTGGCATGTCACTAATGTAGGGGGAGGATGAACAGTGGAAACACCTGAAACTCTAATGGAGGTTTCACACAAAATGGGCAAGTGTTTAACAAACTCAGAACCATTAACAGAGTGAATGAAGAGACAATGAAATTTCTCTCGGCGACTATTGATACTGAAGTAAGGCAAAAAAGACAAAGCGTGGTATAATATTCTCACGCGTTTTCTGGAGGATTATCTCATGCGAAAAAGGCTAACGGTAATTCCGGAACAGTGTTCCGGTTGCAGGCTCTGTGAACTTGTATGTGCCATCAAACATTTCGGAGTGAACAATCCGAAGAAGGCAGCGATAAGAGTACTGACCACATACCCTCATCCGGTCATGAGAATGCCGATTGTGTGCGGACAGTGTAAAGTGCTCACATGCGCGCAAGTGTGTCCCGTTGATGCCTTACGATTGGTCGAGGGCATCGTGCAACTGGACAAAGAGAATTGCATTTCCTGTTATAAATGTGTGGAAGCATGCCCTTTCGGAGCGATATACGTACATGACGATTGTAACCTGCCTATCATATGTGATATGTGTGGAGGAGACCCGGAGTGCGTCAAGAAATGTCCGACAGGAGCGCTCAGACTCATACCGGAGGCCGCCCTAGGTGAATCCAAACGCCTCAACAATGTCTTGAGCTATACCCAGATGAAAGAAATTGAGTTCTATGAGAAGGGTGAAAGGAAGGTCATCCACTACGCCGAGATAGGGAAAGAAGAGCTATGAGTATAAAGAGCGGATATTTTAACAAACACCTGCATGTAGACCTTACCAAGGGCACTGCCAAGCGCTGGGACCTATCGGACACCTTCGTTGAAAAGTATATCGGGGGGCGCGGCTTTGGTGCGAAACTAGTCTGGGACAATCTGAAGAAGCATGATTTCAGAGTAGACCCCCTTGGCCCGGAGAATCTCCTGGTTGTTGCACCTGGACCTCTGACCGGGGTTTACCTGCCCTCATCGGGAAAGAATTCCTTTGTTGCCATCTCACCGGCTACCGGCCTCTACGGTGATTCCTCTATGGGCGGTGGCTTCGGCGTCGAACTCCGGCAGACGGGAATCGATGTTCTCTCCATTACCGGCAGGGCGCCGGAATTATCCGTCCTTTTCAACGACAATGGTGAAACGACTATACTGCCCATGCCTGAACTGAAAGGAAAAAGTTGTCTGGAAGCTGAGGGAATGATAAAAGAGCGGCTGGGCACCTATGCTGTCCGTGTTGCTACCATCGGCGTGGCTGGTGAGAACATGGTAAAGTTCGCCTGTGTCAACGCCGACTGGAGCCGCAATGCCGGAAGGACAGGCATAGGCGCAATCATGGGGTCGAAGAACCTCAAGGCGATTGTAGTGCGGGGACACAAAGACCTTCCGACCTATAATGTGGCCGGGCTGATGACGGAGGCTGACAAAGCTTACAAATACATGGCGGAACATAAGTATTTCAAAATGTGGCAGCAGGAAGGCTTGATGAACATTATTGAGTACGCCAACGAGAAGGGGATTCTGCCGGCATACAATTTTAAGGACAGCGTTTTTGCCAAGCATGACCAGGTCAATGGGGCGATGATGCTCAACCAGTATAAGATAGGTGATAACGCCTGTTTCTCATGCTCCATGTGTTGCGGCAATATTTGCCTTGTGAAGAACGGAAAATACACCGGCACAATAATTGAGGGGCCAGAATATGAATCATGTGCCATGCTAGGACCGAACTTGGGAATCGACAATTTCGCTGCGATACTTTCTGCAATCCAACTTTGTGATGAGCTGGGGATAGATACGATCTCGACGGGCAACATTGTGGGCGCCGTAATAGAGGGGTACGAGAAGGGGATATTGTCACTCTCCGACCTTGATGGCAGGGAGATCACCTGGGGAGATGAGGATGCTATCCTGGAACTGATACAAAAAATCGCTAACCGGCACGGCATCGGTAACATTCTTGCTGATGGGTCTCACCGCATTATCGAGAAGTGGCCTGAAATGAACAAAATCATCCTCCATGTTAAGGGTCTTGAGCAGTCGGCCTACGACTGCCGCGCCGGGATTTCAATGGCGCTAGCGTATGCTACCTCAGACATAGGCGCACATCACACCCGGGCGTGGACCATTGCCAGAGAAATAGAAGAAGGGCAGAACTGGTCTGACGAAGAGAAGGTTGACATAGTAATCTATCACCAGAAACTGCGCCCTTTGTTTGACATGCTAGATGTTTGCCGTCTGCCCTGGATTGAACTGGGGCTGAGTGAACAGCACTATACGAACTTTTACAAATATGTGA
>DAOUZD010000037.1 GCA_030665795.1 Dehalococcoides sp. | reverse complement strand
GACAATCTGGAAGGCGTTAAGCAAATGTGGGAACTGGCCAGTTTAATCGCCGGAGGAGAAGACAGACTCAGGGAAAAGCCCTTCGTTTCAGTAATCACCAACCCTATAAGCCCCCTCACCATTGAGGCTAACACATTAAATATTCTCAATTTCTGCACCACCCATGGCATCCCTGTCACCTGTGCGCCGGCACCTATCGCCGGAGCTACCTCGCCAGCCACCCTGGCCGGCACCCTCTCACAGATGCATGCAGAATCGCTGGCAGGAGCAGCTATCGCCCAGGTGTTCGCTCCGGGAGCTAAGGTACTCTATGGCGCAGTGCCTATGACCATGGATTTACGGAACATGGAATTAGCCGTAGGCTCAGTGGAAATGACGATGATGAACGCTGCCGCAGTCCAACTGGCAAAGTGCTATAAGTTACCTATTTACGCTTCGGGCGGACTTACCGAGGCTAAAAGACCTGATATTCAAGCGGGCATTGAAGAGGGATTTTCTAATCTGACGGTAGCCATGGCCGGGGCGGACTGCATTCACCTGGCAGCCGGAATAATGGATTCGGGGAACTCCATTTCTTATGAGCAGTTTGTCATTGACAATGAAATCATAGGGATAATTCAGAGGCTACTAACAGGCATCAAGGTGAACGAGAAGACCCTGGGCTTCGATGTAATTGAGAAGGTCGGACCCGGTGGAAACTATATCACGGAAGACCATACGGTGGAACATATGATGGATGAATTCTTCTATCCCAGCCTGAGTGTGCGTTATAACTTCGATATCTGGGAAGAAAGAGGTCGACCTGACATGTTAAGCCGTGCCAACGACATGGTTCAAAATATTCTGAGAGAGCACGAGGAGGGTATTTTGGACCTCGATTTAATTTCCGAGATAGAAAAGGCTTTCCCCGGCATACAGAATATCTGAGATGACAGTGATGAAGAAAATCGGAAACATCACATGTATCGTTGCCTGTGCAGTCTTCAAACCTGCTTTGGATAATCTTCAACTGCAAAAAAGATATTCTAATCTCCATTTGACCTATTTACCATCTAATCTGCATTTGAAACCGCAAGAATTGGAAAATCGCCTGCAGAAAAAGATTACATCCGCTCAGAAAAGGAATGAGCGGGTCATCTGCCTTTATGGGGACTGCTTCCCCGATATTGATGACTTTTGCCAACAGCGCCGGGTGGTTAAGGTGCCCGGGCATTACTGCTATGAAATGTTGCTCGGCAGTGAGCGATTCAGGCAACTCATTAACGAGATGGCGGGAACCTATTTTGCTGAAAAAGACCTTCTTTTGAACTTCGAGGAATATTGCGTGAGACCGTTGGAACTCCATGACGAGGAAATGAGAAGCTATTGTTTTGGACAGTACCGAAGATTGCTCTATGTGCGGCAGCCATCAGACCTGAACCTTGTGCCAAAGGCCGGCGAAGTGGCCGAATTCTTGGGGTTATCTCTAGACGTTAGTGACGTGGATTATTCGCATCTCGAAAAGGACCTCATCAAGTTGCTCTAGTGCGGAGTTTTTTGTAGTGAAGACGAACCATCCCCAGAATCAAAAACCGGAGGAGAAAGAACATAAGAAGAGATATGTCTGGTTGAATGTTTTACCTGAGAACCTCTGGTTACACATTCCCGAGGGGGAGACTATCTGGGAAGCTTTACAGAAGACGGATGTGGAGTTGGCGGGGGATTGCGGCGGGCTGGGAAATTGCGGCAAATGCAAAGTCAAAGTGCTCTCTGAGATAGGAGGCCCATCCGATGAGGAAAAGGAGTTACTTGATGAGGAGGAGCTGAAACAGGGGATACGCCTCGCATGTCGCACCAAGGTGAACCGCGATCTCGTGGTCTCCACTGGTGAGGCCGACACTGAAGCGGAATATTTCAAGATTCTTACCACCAGCCATATTCTCACTACCAGATACATACCCATATCACAGCTAGAGCCGCTGATAGATAAGCGGCCTATCACCTTACCCTCCAACGCTCAGAATAGTGGACTTTCAGATCTGGACTCAATCAAGCTGGAGTTAGGCACCGAATACCAAGACCTGAGAGCCCCACTCCACTGTCTTCGTACGCTACCCCAGAAGTTAAAGGAAACCCAGTTCCAGGGAGCGGTGGTGCTCCATGAGCACTGCTTGATGGACTGGCAGAACCGGGAGCAGGTAGACCGCAGATATGGGCTGGTCTTTGACCTCGGTACGAGCACACTAGTGGGCAAGCTCTTTGGCCTGGTGGATGGAAGCGAAGTCGCTGTCACGTCCTGCCTCAATAGTCAAAAAAAGTATGGCTCAGACGTAATCAGCCGTCTTCAGTATTGCAAAGAACACCCACAGGGCATAAAAAGTCTGCACTATCTTCTTCTCAAGGACCTGAACCAGATTACGGCACGCCTGTTAAAAACAGCGGGGCTCCAGCCAGATGACCTCTTTATTGCCGTCGCTGCGGGCAACACTACCATGCAGCATTTTCTCCTTGGCTTATCCCCCCTTGGGATCGCCGAAGCGCCCTTCTCTCCTGTTTTGACCGATGGGCTGATTGTGAATGCGGCAGAAGTTGGTCTCCAGTTGCATCCGGAAGCCTTGCTTTATACGATGCCGGTGAAATCTGGCTACATTGGCGGAGACCTGATTAGTGTCGTCATAACTTCCGGGGTTACGGAACAGAAAGACGAAATCATGCTAGGGCTGGACTTGGGCACTAACGGAGAAATTTTTCTTGGTAATGGCAAGAGACTGCTGACATGCTCTGCCGCGGCTGGTCCCGCCCTGGAGGGCGCAAGAATCTCCTATGGGATGATCGCTCAGGCGGGAGCTATCGAAGGCGTCAGCCTCGAAAATGGAGACTTGCATTATCGGGTCATCGGCAATATCAAGCCTAAGGGGATCTGCGGAAGCGGGCTGGTTGATTTGGTCGCCGTGCTCCTGCATTGTGGTGTCATTGACCCGGAGGGCTTGATTTGCTCTCCCCAGCAGGGAGCAGCCCAGGGCTTGAGTTCAAGAATAATCAACCGTTCGGGAGTCAATGACTTTCTCATCGCTTCTGCAGAGGAAAGCTATGATAACAGGCCAATCTATCTGACTCAAAAAGATGTTCGCGAATTTCAGCTAGCGAAGGGAGCTATCGCAGCTGGTATAAAAACCCTGATGAACGAAATAAGCATCGGGGTACAGGACATTCACCATGTATATCTCGCCGGTGCCTTGGGAAATTATGTTGACCCTTACAGCACCATACGCACCGGACTTATTCCCAGGGTTAACTTGGAGATTATCAGGTCGTTAGGTAACGCCGCCAGCACAGGGGCTTCCATGGTGCTTCTGTCCAAGAGTTACTGGCAGTCGGCTGCAGAGCTTGTTCGATTCATTGAGCATGTTGAGCTTTCCTACCGTTCCGACTTCAATCAATATTTTATTGAACATATGGATTTCCCCAGAGAGAATCTATAGTAGTGTGTTCCAAGCTGCTCAGCCGCCGTTGAGGCAGGAATTGAGATTGGAAACATAGCTGAAGCGGGCTGATTGATTTTCAGCAGTTAGTCAGCTTCTGGCAACTCTAGGACAAGCATCTAATCCAACAGACTGGGGCACTTCGGAGCGTTGGCGGTTTTGATGAGACCTCGGTTACCGAGGACTTTGCTACCAGCGTGCGTCTGCATGCCAAGGGCTGGAAATCATTATATTATAATAAGGTTTTTGTTTACGGGTTGGGTCCGGAGACACTGGCTGGCTATTTCACTCAGCAAATGCGCTGGGCTACAGGCACTATAGGTGTCTTCAGAAGGATAGTGCCTTTCTTTTTCCGACACCCCAGAGCACTCAGATTAGGACAATGGTGGGAATACTGCCTTTCCGGTTCCTACTATTTTATTGGCTGGGCTAACCTTATTTTCATGCTATGCCCCATTGCTTATATCCTCTTCGGCATCCGCCCCTTGATTGCTGAGCCACTATTTTACCTGGCTGCTTTTGTACCCTATTTCATCGTCTCTCTACATCTCTTCTACCTAAGTATGGGGATGCGAAACTATCGGGTACCTGAGCTATTTATGGGACAATCCATAGGTTTCGCTAGCTTCTGGGTGCTTATTACCTCGTCAGTAGTAGCCATACTAGGGAAGCGGCGTGCCTTTGGGGTAACGCCTAAAGGGGTTAAGGGAAGACTTCCACTCAGTTATCTAACCCCTCAGCTGGCAATGCTAGCTTTAAGCTTGACGGCGATAGCTGTGGGGAGCCACCAGGTTGCGGCCACTGCTGATTATGCCGTGGCAATTAATGTATTTTGGGCAGCCTATCATAGTCTCTTACTGGGGTTAGTATTCTACTTTAACCGCTCTTTCCGTGGCTATCCCGATACGCACATTTTTAGGGATTGGGCAGTGCCTTAAGCCTATGCTTGACGGCAATCTTTTACCAAGATTCAGTGAGCAATGCTGACATTTACTTCTAGCCGCACCGCCTAAGTAGATTTGTGGCTATCTCTCTCGTATCTGGCAACTGCCTTGGTCTTTAGTCCGCCCCTTTCCTTGTAATCTGCTTCTATCACCATTGAGACCGGTTCTAGCAGTTGCACCAAATCCTGGAGGATGCGATTCACTGCATGCTCTTGCAATATTCCCACATTCCGATAGGAAGTCAGGTAATATTTCAAGGATTTGAGTTCCACTAAAGAGCGGTCGGGAACATAGCGTATTACTAATCGGCCAAAATCAGGCAAGCCAGTCCACGGGCAAACACAGGTAAACTCCTCGGTTTCATAAACTACCTCAGTTGCCGAGCCAGGATAGTCAAAGGGAACAGCTTCGAGCACGGCAAAGTCGATTACTTCTTCTTTCTGGATGTCAAATCGCCTTGAAGCATATTTATCCATTATCACTTTGTATCCCCATTCAGCTATATTATTATACCATACTAATGAACAGCTCAGCATGGGTAAGCTTAATGGCAATTGCTATATCTAATGCAATGGTGCAAAATAGTGTCAGCAAATCATAAGAAGGGAGAAGAGGCTAAAAGTGATTAAAAAAGTGATTATTGGCGTATTAATTTTACTCCTACTTCTTACTGGCGCCCTCGGCACCTATGCCTATAATCTGAGTAAGGAAATCGGCGCCCTGACTCAACAATTGTCAACCTTTCAACAGGAAGAGGCAGCCCACATTGGCGCCCTGAGCAGTGAGTTGGCAACTTTTAGAGGGGAAACCCTGGCCAGGATTGAGACCTTAAATGATGAGCTAGAGGGTGTCGCTGCCGCGCTTGAGCAATCTGTGATGGATACAAGCGGAATCTATCAAAGGGTTAGCCCGGCTATAGTTAAGATAAGCGACGGAGAGAAGATAATCGGCACCGGGTTTGTGCTTGACTCTGAAGGGCATATACTCACTCCTCACCATGTGGTGCAAGACCGAGCCCAGATTGATGTCATCTTGCCTGACGGTGCCATTTCGGCAGCTACCATCGTTGGCACCTGTGAGTACAGCGATATTGCAGTATTGACATTGAAGGAAGCGTTGACCGTTGAGGCGCTAACATTGGTTGACTCCGCCACTGTGAAAATTGGCGAACCGGTCATAGTTATCGGCAATCCTCTTGAGTTGTCTGGAACAATAACTTCTGGCATTGTTAGTCAAACCGACAGATTTGTAGAAATAAGATATGATTTGGGGTCTGGCTGGGTGGCTAATTTAATCCAGTTTGATGCCGCAGTGAATTTTGGGAACTCTGGCAGTCCCCTTTTGAACTCCAGCGGGGAGGTCATCGGAATGGTCATAGGGCGGGTCGACCCCAATCTTGGAGACGGAATCTATTACGCTGTCTCTTCAAATAAGGTGAGGAGGGTTGCTGACTTCCTTATTGACCACGGTTCCTTTGACTACCCCTGGCTTGGGGTTGAGATAGCTAACCTCACCCCGGAAACGGTTAGAGCCAGAAACTTGGAGACGGTTAACGGGATACTGGTTAAGGGGGTTATAACCGATACCCCTGCCGAGGCGGCTGGGATTAAAGTTGATGACATCATAGTGGGTATTGATGAAACGGCGATTGGGGAGGTGGCTGACCTTACTTGCTATCTGGGAGAGTATGTTAGTCAGGACGAAGTAGTAACGCTTGAGCTAATACGAAATGGGGCAAAGCTGGAATTATCCATTACAGTGGGCAAGCGCCCTGACCTATAATAAATGGTGCCCCCAAGCGAATTCGAATCGCTGTTCGAATTCACCCTTGAGGCTAGAGCTACGACACCAGCCATGATGGTGTCGACTAGCTCCTGGACATCGGGAGGGAGATGGCTTGTTTGATAAGTCTTTTGTAGCATCGTCCGTCTCTCCTCTCTACTACAATGTTACCAAGCGCTTGTCAAAAAAACAATAGTGCTTGATAGTCTGGTTAAATATTTCTCAAGAAATATTTACCGAGTGCCCACAGGCTAAAGCTGGGATTAATCCCTAAAATGGCTAATACTCGTAGTGCCATCAACGAAACCTAGAATAAGCACCATTCCGTTAGCGAGAACTGGTATGCAGGCGGTATTCGCCCTTTGCTTCAGCTATTTCTCCTACCTCAGTCTTCTTTCTGGCAAATGGCATAGCACTTTGGAACCGAGCGTAACAAGGTTATATTTAGCAGTGCGCCCAAGTTCTAGGTAAATAGATTGGTTGCCATGGAACAAAGTGGTATAGCACTTGCCAGTACAACCCCGGGCTCAACGCAAGAGCAGGGTGGAGGCCTCAATCAAGTACATCCGCAAAGGGGTGGATTGGACGGTGCTTTAAATGATGATAACATGAAGTTGTACCCTGACAGACACAGTATTGAAACCTTTCGGCTCCT
>DAOUZD010000111.1 GCA_030665795.1 Dehalococcoides sp. | reverse complement strand
TGTACCATCTTCTTGCCCCCCGTTATGGCTTCAGAAGGGCAGTTCCGGAGACATATGCCACATCCCTGGCATTTATCAGGGAGGATATAATAAGAAACCAGCTCTGGGCAGACTAATGCCGGACACCTTTTTTCTTTGATGTGAGCCTCGTACTCATCACGGAAATAGCGGATGGTGGTCAGCACGGGGTTGGGTGACGTCCCACCTAAGGCGCAGAGCGAACCGGCTTTAATTTGTTTACTGGTATCAAGAAGCAGGTCAAGATCCTCGAGCTTGCCTTTGCCATTGCAGATATTCTCCAGCATATCGAGCATTTGCTTTGTTCCCAGGCGGCAGGGAACACATTTGCCACAGGATTCTGCCTGAGTGAAGGAAAGGAAATAGCGAGCCATATCGACGATGCAGGTATCCTCATCAATCACCACCATACCGCCCGAGCCCATAATGGAACCAGCCTCGGTCAGTGACTCATAATCAACCGGCAGGTTTAGCCGGCTGGCCGGCAGGCAGCCCCCTGACGGGCCTCCGGTCTGCACTGCCTTGAATTGCTTGCCGTCGGGAATGCCGCCGCCAATATCATAGACGATTTTCTGGAGGGAGATGCCCATGGGCACCTCAATGAGCCCGGTACGGTTTATCTTGCCGGCCAGGGCGAAGGTTTTGGTGCCCTTGCTTTTCTCGGAACCGTAGCTGGCATACCAGTCAGCGCCCCGCTGCATAATTGCCGATACGTTTGCCCAGGTCTCGACATTATTGATGTTGGTCGGTTTACCCCATAGGCCGGACTGGGCGGGGAAGGGGGGACGGGAACGAGGCATGCCCCGCTTGCCCTCAATCGAGGCCATCATTGCCGTCTCCTCACCGCAGACAAAAGCCCCGGCCCCTTCTTTGATTTTGAGGTGAAAGCTTAAGTTAGAACCCAGAATGTTATCACCTAGTAGTCCGTACCCGGCTATCTGCTGAAGCGCCAGTTTCAGGCGCTGGATGGCCAGAGGATACTCGGCGCGGATGTAAATATAGCCCTCAGTGGCTCCAATAGCATAAGCTCCGATGAGCATACCTTCCAGAACTGCGTGGGGGTCACTCTCTAAAAGGGACCTGTCCATGAAGGCGCCCGGGTCGCCCTCATCAGCATTACAAATTATGTATTTTACCGTACCCGGGGATTTGTGGCAGAATTCCCACTTCAGACCGGTAGGGAAGCCAGCACCGCCCCGACCCCTCAAGCCTGACTTTTTCATTTCCTCAATCACTGCTTCTGGTGACATGCCCAGTGCTTTCTCAAGGCCACTGTAGCCACCGTTGGCAATGTATTGATTTATTTTCTCCGGGTCAATAATCCCGCAGTTTCGTAGCGCGATGCGTACCTGGGGTTTGAGCATCGGTAACTCAAAAAGCTTGGCTATACCATCGATGCTGCCATCACCCAGGGTGCCCAGAGCTAGGTCAGCACGAGGGTTATCATTGATAATATAATCTTCTATCAACTGGGGGATGGTTTCGGGAGTAACATTGCGGTAACAGATGCGAGGACGATTTGGCTTCACAATGTCTACCAGAGGCTCGGCATAGCAAAGACCGATGCAGCCAACTTGGGTGATGGTAGCCGCCAGGTTGTGCTGCTCCAGTGTGGCCTTAATCGCCTCAAGTACCGGCCCGGCACCAGCGGCACGACCACAGGTAGCATTGCCAATCAGGATGCGGGGCTTATCACTATTTTGTAAGGCTTCCCACTCCGCGATTGCCTGACTTCTTATTTCCTCAAAGTTCATGGTTAAATCTTCACTGATTGTTTTTCGCATTACCTAGGATTTGGGCCACTTTTTTCGGCGTCATGCGTCCGTAGACATCGTCGTCAACCACCATGACCGGGGCTAAGGCGCAGGAACCAAAGCAGGCAATTGTTTCCAGACTGTACTCCAGGTCATCGGTGGTTTCTCCAGGCTTGATGCCTAACTGTCTCTCTATCTCATCAAGGATACGGGGCGCTCCCCTAACATGACAGGCAGTGCCGCGACATAATTTCACCTTCTTTCTGCCAGTGGGAAGAAATTTGAACTGGGCGTAGAAGGTACTCACCCCAAAAATGGCGCTCTCCGGGAGTTGGAGGAACTTGGCCACTTTCAGCATCACCTCCGAAGGCAGATAGCCAAATTGCTCCTGCGCTTCTTGCAGGATAGGAATAAGCTCTTCCTTCTTTCCGGTATGATGAGATAAAATCTCATCCAGTTTATCTTTGACCTCAGTTTCGGCCAAGCTCATCACCCCCTGCTTTTAACAGTTTGACTAATCTCCAGGCAGTAGTCTGGCAGAGAACGATTATATCCTCGGTAGGTAAGTAATCGGAAATGGTGCGGTCAAACATTATACTTCCTTCGGGAGGAAATTCAGCATCACCTCGCCACAGCACCAGGATTAGCGGCACCCGACTCAAGGCATTAATGGTTACCGAGACGTCACCATAATCGGCCTCGTGTCCGCCCAGTAATCTAGCCATATCTAATAGTCGGTGAGGTTCATTGCCGAAGTAAGTAACCAGCGGCTTTATCGCTCTCTGGTAAAAGGTTGGGAAATAGCCAGCTCCTTCGGCCAGCTCCTTAAAGGATATCAGCTCGTTTGAGACCGGGGTGCCCTTGGCCTGGGTGAAATAATGAAGCAAGATAATCTTGTCCCATATTGGAACCTCCTCACTTTTATTCATCAAGGAGACCCCAATATTGGTCAGGGTAATCAGATATCTTTGATGTAAATATTCGATGGCAATCGCTTTTTGGGAATCTAGATACTGAGCGCTGCTTTTGCGGCATTGCTCCTCGATATCATCAATCTGAGCCAGCTGTTCGCAAGCCAACCGATATGCCAGCCCGTAACCGTATTCATCATTCTTACTAATAGGCAATGTCAAAGTTTTACTTTCCATCTGGTTACTGGGTCTAAAATTGCTTGCTAACCTCACCGAAATTTTTCCGGTCAAATCCTCTGAAAGACTATATTTCCAGCCAGGAATGGGAGTAGAGCGAATCACCGGTCAGCACCCTGACCGTTTTGGCGTACTTGATTTCCTCCTCATTTAAGGAAGCGAAATCAGGCTTCTCACCGTCCATTACCCGGTGCACCAGTTCAACAAGTTCAGGTCTCTGGCCTCGGGCGATCTTTATCAGTTCAGCGTCAAAGGCATCGACAATAGCCGAATATAGTCCGTACTTCATTAGCATCATGAGATAGGTGCGGTTAAGCCACGGTCTGAGGGGTGTGGGAGCACCATTAGAGACATTAGATAAGCCTACTGCAGATTTGCACCCCGGGGCAATCTCCTCCACTATGCTCATAAACTCTAGGCACGGTTTCACCTGGCTTGCTTCTATATTCACCACCGGGGTAACTATGGGGTCAAACCAGATATTCTCGCTGGCGATGCCCATCTCATTGGCTTCATACATAAGCTCAACAGCTATAACCGCCCTTTCGGAAGCATCCCTAGGCATTCCTTCTCTTCCCCACAAGAGCCCAACGAAGTCAGCGTTATATTTCTTGACTAAAGGCAGTTCCTCTTCCATCCTGACCAGAGAGATGGAGTTAACCAATGACCTGCCTTTATTTACCTTTAGTCCCGCCTCTATAGCCACTGGATTTGTTGTATCCAAAGATAGTGGCTTATCCGTAACCTCTTGAACGGTGTTAACCACCCATGCCATCAGCTCCTCTCCAGCCTTTCGGGCTGGGCCAATGTTGAGGTCAAGATAATCCATTCCAGCTTCAGCTTCGGCCTTGGCCAGTTCCTGAATCGGTTTGGGGTTTCTCTCCTTAAGTGCCGCGCCGATAGTCTGCGACATAACATTTATATTTTCTCCGATAAGAATCATCGTTTCCCTCCTACGGTTGCCACGCCTTAACATAGGCTGGAATGTGCGCTCCTTCTCTAGGACCAACCAGAATCTCCCAGCCGGGTAACTCCTCTTCCAGCCCCCCGCTTTCCACGGCGGCATAGCCAGGAATGATTAATTTTTTATGTTTGATTTTGCTTTCAATGTCGCACTTCTTGACAAAGGGAGCGACAATATCAGCACTGAACTTCCCAGCCGCCCAGGCGGTCATCACCGAAAGCCCCTCGGTGTCCTTGACTAAAAGCCAGCTGGGAACCCGGCTGGTTTCTAGGTAACCGGAGACAAGGAAGTAGGTCAGCGAGAAATTGGTGGTAATCAGCACCGGTGAGTTTTCC
>DAOUZD010000144.1 GCA_030665795.1 Dehalococcoides sp. | reverse complement strand
GTGAACTCCTCCGAGGTCATCCCGGTAACTTGAACCGAGGGGAAGGCGTAAAAGGCACCTTTTGGCTCATGGCAGGCGAGACCTATCTGGTTCAGGCCTCGAACAATCACCTTTCGGCGCTGGCCATACTCGGCCACCATCTGCTTGACGTCGTCCTCGCCACCCTTGAGGGCCTCTATGGCTGCCATCTGAGCCATACTGGACGGGCTGAGCATGGTATGTTGGTGTATCTTGCTCATGGCGGCGATGAGGTCGGCAGGGCCGGCAGCATAGCCCAGACGCCAGCCGGTCATGGCGTAAGCCTTGGAGAAACCGTCAAGGAGGATAGTGCGTTCCTTCATCCCGGGGAGGCTGGAGAAACAGGTGTGTTTCACTCCGTAGGTCAATTGACTGTAAATTTCATCCGAGATTACTAACAGGTCGTGTTTCTCCGCTATCTTGGCAAGCTCAGCCAGTTCCTCTCGGCTCATTTCCGTGCCGGTAGGGTTAGCCGGATAGCCAAAGAGGATTACCTTAGTCCTGGGGGTGATTCTGGCTTCAATCTCGGCTGCTTCCAGCTTGAATTCGTTATCCGACCGCGTCGGTACTGGAACCGGGACGCCGTGGGACAGGTTGATGCAAGATGGGTAGCAAACGTAGTAAGGGTCAGGCATGATGACTTCATCGCCGGGGTCCAAGACCGTTCGGAAAGCCAGGTCCATCGCTTGGCTTGAGCCAACGGTGATGACTATCTCAGTGTCCGGGTCGTACTTGATGCTATAGCGCTTCTCCAGATTCTGGGCTACGGCTTGGCGTAGCTCTGTAAACCCAGTACTCGGTGTGTAGGCCGTGCAGCCTTTCTTGAGGGCATCAATGGCTGCCTCGCAGATATGCCATGGGGTGGTAAAATCAGGCTCTCCAATACTCAGAGAGATACCGCCATCAAGAGAATAAAATAGGTTCAGGAATCTGGCGAAGCCCAACTCAGATACCAAATCCACCCGCTGCGAGGTTCGTTTCTTTAGCCTGGTGATACGTTCATCTGACATGGTTACAATTTCCCCTTCCTATCTGGCTAAAATTATAGACTTTCTCCTTGGGAATGACAAATGAACAGCTAATGGGCGAGACTAACTAGAAGCCCGTTATCATTTGCCCGGGGAGCCAGAGGATTATCTGGGGAAAAGTAATCAACAGACCAAGCGCAACCACGATGAGGATAACATATGGGATTACCCCACGGATGATGTCACCCGTGGCTACCCCTAACTCTGGGGCAGCGGCACCCCGGAGGTAGAATATGGCGTAAGCGAAGGGAGGGGTCAGGAAAGACGTCTGGAGGTTGACGCAAATCATCATGGCAAACCAGAGGGGGTCAAAACCGAGCGCTTCGCCAACCGGTGTTATGATAGGAACGATAATGAATAGTATTCCCAGCCAGTCAATAAAATAGCCCAGCAGGAAAACGATGAACATTATGATAGCAAAGGCACCCCATTTGCCACCGGGGGCACCCAGAATGAGCTCTTCCACAATATCCCCACCACCGGCACGCATAAATATGCCGACGAAAGCGAAAGCGGTGGCACCGATGAGGAGTACCATGCCGGTGACTTTTACCGTCTCGGTGGCCGTGTCTTTAAGGATTCTAAAACTAAACCGGCGGTAAGCGACCGCTAAAAGCGTGGCCGCCAGAGCACCGACGGCGGCAGCTTCCGTGGGGGCGGCGATGCCGAAGAAAATACTGCCCAGCACTGCCAGGATGAGTACCGCTGGTGGCACCATCGAGGTAACGAGGTCAACTGTTTTCTTCAGCCAAGGAACTGCCCTTTCTTCAACCGGCACGGCGGGTGCTATTTCCGGTTTGATAAAGCCGTGAATGGCGATATAGCTACAGTACAAAGCGGAAAGGAGAAACCCGGGGCAAAAGGCGGCAAAAAACAGTTTACCCACCGAAAGTGACGCCATTGGCCCGTAAATAACCAGCATAATGCTGGGCGGAATGAGGATACCCAGGGTGCCGCCGGCACAGACGGCGCCACAGGCAAAAGATTTACGGTAACCTCGCTTTATCATGGCGGGAAGGGCGATAATGGCCAGCGCGGTGACTGAGGCACCAATTATGCCGACGCAGGCGGCAAGGATGGTGCCGAGTAACACGGTGGTTATCGCCAGCCCACCCCTAAATCCGCTGAGCCACAGGTACAGGGCAGAAAACATTTTTTCGGTTATTCCCGAGTATCCCAGCATGATGCCCATGAAGATAAAACCGGGCACCGCCAGAAGGACATAGTTATTTATCAAGGCGAAGAGCCGCTGGTAAATGAGTTCAAGTGAGATGTTTATCCCGAAGAGGAAAATTCCCATGACGATGCCGATACCACCGACGACGATAGCCAGGGGATAACCAAATAAAACCCCGACCAAGATGCTGCCAAGCATAATGAAAGTAATCAGTTCTGGACTGATATCAATCACAGGCTTTATTCCTCACCAGAAAATAAATATCACGATAGAATTGAGCAAGACCCTGGAGGGCAAACAAAACCAGTCCGATAAACACCGCGGTTCTTACTGGACCGGTTATCGGGTACCAGTAGGTCATTAGTGACTTCTCACTAGTTGACCAGGCATACCACACCCAGTTCCAGCCAGCATAGCACATCAAGCTGATCAGTGGCAGGAGAAACAGGACACCGCAAACCAAGTCAATGATGACTTTCCCTCTCGGTGAAAATCGTGCATAGAAAACATCTACCCTAATGTGCCGGCGGTAGAGGTGAACATATCCCCAGGAAAGTGAATACAGAGCGGCACCGCTCATGGTGGCAATTACCGGCCCCTGTATGGTTGGCTTGTTTAAGACATACCTCATGAATACTTCGAAGCAAATAACCAGCATAAGAAAAATGGCAAGCCACTTCACCGAGCTTCCCACCCATTCATTAGTGGCATCAATTATTTTTAATATCTTTCTCATCGCTTTATTAAGCCCCGCTCCGAGGCTCGCCCCGGAGCGGGGACAAACTCAAATTTGGCTGCAGTACGGCTTACGAAGCTTTAGTCTTAGGGTTTGGCCCAATCGACAAGTCCGTACAAACTGTCGAAATTCTTGGCAAAGGCACGCTGGGAGTCCAGTATTTCCTTTGTTTCAGGATATTCGGCAGCCAGCTCATCCATGTACGCGTCAGCTTCTCTGACGAAAGCTTCTACTATTGCAGTGGGCAGCGGCCCCACGATGTTCCCGTAGTCCCGGAAGTTCTGGAGCGCCTCGGCATCGCCGGCCACGAGCTGACCGTAGTACCTCATTGCCTCGGAGCGGCCGCAGTCCTGGATAATTATCTTGAGGTCATCGGGTAACGCCTCAAACTTGCTCCTCTTGACCAGCAGCTGGTATACCTCGGTAGGCGCC